>JALYVD010000342.1 GCA_030853405.1 Acidobacteriota bacterium
GTACGTTCCCATCGCGCTCGACTAGACGAAGCGATTGCTACGCCGATTGATACGGTAGTTAAGGAATGAATCGCGGACCTATCTCGAATTTTATCAAGCATCACTACCGGCATTTCAACGCGGCCACCTTGGTGGAAGCCTCTGAAATGTATGTGGGGCATCTCGCCAAGGACGGGAAGATGTTCCTCACCTTGGCTGGAGCGATGAGTACGGCGGAATTGGGCGTTTCGCTGGCAGAGATGATTCGGCAGGAGAAGATTCACGGCATCTGCTGCACCGGCGCGAATCTCGAAGAAGACGTTTTCAACCTTGTCGCCCACGATTTCTATGAACGTGTCCCGCATTGGCGCGATCTGACGCCTCAAGACGAGCAAGAGCTTCTGGACCGGCATATGAACCGGGTGACTGACACGTGCATCCCGGAAGAAGAGGCGATGCGGCGCATTGAGAGCGTCATCCTGAACGAGTGGACCGCGGCGGATAAGAAGGGCGAGCGGCATTTTCCGCACGAGTTTTTCTATAAAATTCTGCAATCGCCCGAACTGCAAAGAAGCTTCCAAATCGATGTGAAAGATAGCTGGCTTTTCGCGGCGATGGAACGCAATCTGCCCATCTTTGTGCCTGGGTGGGAAGACTCGACGCTTGGGAACATGTACGCCGGACATTGCATTTCGGGCGATTTGAAAAACGTGCATACCGTACGCACCGGTATCGAGTACATGATGGCCCTCGCGGATTGGTACACGGTTACGTCTAAACAATTCTCAATCGGATTTTTCCAAATCGGCGGCGGCATTGCGGGCGATTTTCCGATTTGCGTCGTGCCGATGCTGCGCCAGGATTTGGAGCGGGACGAAACGCCGCTCTGGGGTTATTTCTGTCAAATTAGCGATTCGACCACGAGCTACGGGTCCTACTCGGGCGCTATTCCGAATGAGAAAATCACCTGGGAGAAGTTGAGCATCGATACTCCCAAATATGTGATCGAATCGGACGCTTCGATTGTTGCGCCGCTCGTTTTCGCGTACGTTCTGGGATGGTGATTTCGGCGCTTACGGCTGGTATAGTTGAAAGCAGCGCGACTTGTTTCGCCGGTCCTGCGGTGAGGTGGCAGAGTGGTCGAATGCGGCGGTCTCGAAAACCGTTGAACCTGTAAGGGTTCCCTGAGTTCGAATCTCAGCCTCACCGCCAGAAAACATCAATTGCTTGGCGCGATCACCCCGATTTTCTTAAGCAAATTTGGGTGATGGCTTTAGAATAACGCTCGTTATGGCCCTGAATTCTATCACCGTCACGGCTGCTTTCCCGCACGAAACACACCGCACTCAACACGCACGAAGCTCCCGGCGCCCGCGTCGTCTACTGCTGCGGCGATGCGAGGGACGTGCGGTTCGATGATCGGCCACGCAATCGCGGAAAGCGAGACGATCGCCATACGCCGTGCTGCCAAGTTCTGTTGATAACTCATCGAGAGATCGCCGGTCACGAGAACGTCGAAACCGTTCGCCTCCCCTGCTTCCAGCAGCCGCCCGTTCTTCAAACCCGCCCAGCCGAGATACGCAACGGTATACGTGTCGTGATGCGCGAGGTGCGGTCTTAGATCGTGCGGGATGTTTTCATCCAGCAGAATCTTCACGCTTGCAACTGCGGCTCGTGCGAGTGCGCGAAGGCTAGGAGCCCGCGAATCGTCTGCAGCTCGAGGGTTGGAAAGCTCGCGTGCGTCTGCTCCGGCTTCCGGCCATATTCCTCGTCGATCAGCACGACATCGGCAGGCACTCTCGTGCCTCTCACGACAGGCTCACCCGCCACCTTCTCAGGATCGACTTCAACGAGATCGCAACCGGTCCAGTCCATGCAAGCCTCTTCTTCGATTCTATCGCTGAAGATTTGAACCAATTTTGGGCAACGCCCTACGGCAGCACCGGCAAAAAGGGCAATTCCGGCAACCGCAATCAGCAACTTCCAGACGCCTCACCCCGGCACAATCGTTCGAATCTCACCCTCACCGCCAGAGAACATTCATTAACTTGTAGGAAATTCGGCCGGTCTTTGTCTTGGAGCAAAGCTTATCTGCGCGAATTTCGAAGCACGCGAGAATCAGCCTTTCTGATCCTTAGAAACGAAAGACTGCGCGGGCGCGTCTCCCCGCACAATGAGATGGGCCGTCCTCCTCTTGATCGCCGTGGCGGCGTGGGCGCAAGAGCCGCGATTTCAGACGCACGCGCACGAGGTTGTCGTTCCGGTCTCAGTGATGACGAAGAGCGGCAAGCCCGTGGAGAATCTAGCCGCAAGCGATTTCCTCGTTCTAAACGACGGGAAACCGCAGACGGTACGGATGATCCAGCGTGATTCTGAGGTCCTTCCGATTGATGCTGTCATCGTCCTGCAAACCAACGATTCCAGCGACGCAGCTCTGGCGAAGATCAAGAAGACGGCTTCCGTCGTCAGCGGCTATATTACGAACGACATGCAGACGGGAGCGCCCAGTCTTGCGGCCGTTGTAACGGTCTCGGACGAAGTACGGATCGCGCAGGACTTCACGGCCGATCCCAACAGGCTCGGAGACGTATTCGCAAAGATCTCGGCGACCGGCGACTCGGGCCGCCTGCTCGATGGCGTAAGTCTGGCATGTGACATGCTCGCGGCGAGGAAAGAACCGGCGCGTCGCGTCATTGTGCTGATAAGCGAATCGCGCGACCGCCACAGCAAGGCTCACTTCGTGGATGTCGCCGTGAAATCGCAGAAGGATGATGTTGTTATTTATACCCTTTCCTATTCGGCTTATGCGACGGCATTTACTCAGAAGGCCTCGGAACGCCAGCCCCCTGACGAGCCAGGATCATACGATCCGAACGGAAATGGAGGCGGCATCCCTCTGTTGACCATCGGAATGGAACTGGCGCGGCTGGCTAAGGTGAACATCGCGGAAGCTTTGGCGCAAGCGACTGGAGGCGGACACGAGAAATTCACGACGCTCCGTGGTCTTGAGACACAGTTGACTGCGATCGGGACCGAAATTCACAACCGCTACACGCTGACTTTTGTCCCGCCGGAGCCGGAAGCAGCGGGTCACCAGCAACTGTCTGTTAGCGTTCGCAAGTCTGGAGATTTGCGCGTCCACGCGCGTCCCGGCTATTGGACGGGTTTAGAGTAGACATCGGCAGGGATGTCACTTGGATACGACTCAGCATCCACATAGAGATGAGTGTTGGCGTGCATTCGTAAAACCGTGGCCGGGCAAGCCGTTGTTATCGATTCTGTGAGCGTGCGTTGCAGGATTGATCTCTTGCGTTCACCGGGAACTGAGAGCACCAATTCAGGGATACGGAGGAGAGCCGGTATCGTCATCGTGATCGCGTTCACCGGTACTTCGCGGAGAGAAGAGAACCAGCCCTCGTTCACTTGCTGCCGGCGGCAGGCCTGGTCGAGGAGGACAATCTTTACGTCCTTAGGGTCATTGAAATCAGCTTCGGGTGGATCGTTGAAAGCAAGGTGTCCGTTCTCTCCGATTCCTGCGAGGCATAGTTTCAGCTGACGAGAATTTAAGAGTTCCGTGTATTCTTTGCAGAAGTCTTCGGGATCGGAAGCTTCCCCATCTATCTCATGAAACTCACGCATCGAAACCCGCTGAACAAGTTCCTCCCGCAAGTAACGGCGGAAGGATGCCGGATGTTGCGCGGAAAGGCCGATGTACTCATCCATGTGGAAACCGATGACTTGGTTCCAGGGAATGCCAGGTAGAACGGTGAGCGCTCGAAGGGTCTCCAGTTGGGACGCACCCGTGGCAAACACAACAGGCACTACTTCTGTTTGTTGAGCAAGGCTGCGAATGCGGTCCGCTACGTGAGTTGCCGCTGCGAACCCCATCTCGGAGGCGGTCGCGAATGAGTGGATTCTCAAGGTTCCGGCGTTACTGACGGCTGGCATGCGCTTCTCCCTTCGCAAGTTGGCCGCGAAGCACGATGATGGACGACTTGGGGACATTGTAAAGCGTATCGGGACCGGAAACCGCCGGGCCTGCCAGCAGAAAGAGCATACCGATTCCGAGACCGCCACGCAAGCGCGTAGCGATTGATGACTGTTGACAAGTTGCCTCCTCCTCACCGCGCCTTTGGTAACCGCCGAAGACCGCTCCCTCCCGTGCTGAAGCAGACGTTCTACGCACGCCTCGGTCGCGGTTCTGTTGTTTTGCAGAACCACGCGCGTGAGCAAGTGGCTCGGACCACCGGTTTTTCACAGCTTCTTACAGGAGTGTAACGCGGAGTTAGCTATCCAGGAAGCGGTGCGCTCTCAACGACGATTCCGGCGAGTGCGGCAAAGAGTTCCTCGGTGCGGATCGGCTTAGTTAGGTATCCGTCCATTCCGGCGCTGACGCAACGTTCACGATATCCATGGATGGCGTGCGCGGTAAGGGCGAGAATGGGTATCCGTTTGT
>JALYVD010000039.1 GCA_030853405.1 Acidobacteriota bacterium
CCTGATAACAGAAAAGCGCCACTGCTTCGGCCGCTCGGACATCATGCGCTTCCTGGACGAGCAAGTCTCGCATATCGGAACTGATTTCCGAGACGCCGAGTAGCCCGGCCTTGTGATTGATCATTGAGTAAAACTGATCGACGCTCATCTGCTCGGTTCGCGCAAGATATGGGGCCACACCAGGATCCAAGTCGCCCGAGCGTGTACTCATCACCAAACCAGCGGTGGGAGTGAAGCTCATGCTGGTGTCGATGCTTTTGCCGTCGCGCACGGCTGCCATGCTTGCGCCGTTGCCCAAATGGGCGAGGATGATGCGGCCATTCGTCGCCGCCGCGTCACCGAGGCGCACGAGTTCTTCCATCAGATAGGCATAAGACAAACCATGGAACCCGTAGCGCTGAACGCCCTTGGCATCGTAGCGGCGCGGGATGGGGAGCAACTTTGCAACACGCGGCATTGTGTGATGGAATGCCGTGTCGAAGCACGCCACTTGAGTCAGTTTGGGATGGCGCCAGCGGAAGGTCTCAATCAATTCGATCTCGCTTGGCAAATGCTCCGGGTCGTAGGGACTGATCGTTCTTAGTTCATCTAATAACTCTGGAGTTACCAGTTCGGGCTCGGTGTGATGCATCCCGTGAACAACCCTGTGCCCCACGGCGTGGACCGATTCGAATCCGTTCTGCTCTTCGATCCAGTCGATCAGGAAATTCGCTGCAAACTTGTGATCGGGCGCTCTTAGGCAGCGGGTGTCGTGCCGATTCTTGTCGGGATCTTCAAAGGTCAGCCTCGTTCCGGCGAGACCTATCCGCTCTATTTCTCCGTGAAGTCCTCGTTTCAGAGGTTCTGATGCCTGGTAAAGCGCAAACTTGATGCTCGATGAACCGGCGTTTATTGTCAGAATGCGGGAATCGGACAGCTTCATACATCCCTCATGCGGCAGCCCCTAATCCTAAGGATGCCAGTTTGGCTGACGTGGACTTGTAGTCCGTATGCAGAATGCTGCGAATGCCTAAGCCTTCCGCGATTTGGACGAACATCTCCGTGTTTTCGATATAAATCACCTGCTCGGCTGTGGTCTGCGCAACGTCCAGCGCTAGCCGAAAGATTTCGATATCGGGCTTGCGGAGATGAACGAAGCAGGAAGAGATGAATGAGTCTACGAACTCGCCCAGCTTGAACGTTCGTATTCTATACGCGTTCAGTTCGCGCGATTCGTTGCTGACTACGGCAATCTTCAAGCCGTGCCGGGTCTTGAGCTGAGTAACCAAATCGATCATCTGCACGTAAGGTTTCGATTGCGTGCACATGAAGCTCCGGAATTGAGTCCTCGTGAACGGGCGCTTTTCGTAGAAAACGACCCGGCTCAGATAGTCTTCAAAGGCAAGCTTCCCTTCCTCATGGATTTCGAAGTTCAGCCGGTGCCGCGCATCCATGTCGGCCCAAGGCAGCTTGAAGTGAACTGCCGCACGCTTCCGGGCGTTATGATCCCATCCATTGGTGAGCAGTACACCGCCGATATCCACGAACACGCACGTGGGAGTGACCGCTTTTTTCATCGGCCTTCGCTCGCTGCCAGCACAGGAGGTTTCCGATCTTCAGAGGAATCCGTGCCAGCGTTGCCAAGGGCTTGAGGGCTCTTTCCAGTCCGCCAATGGGCTTCAATCTGTTCAAGCGTTTTGTTCTTCGTTTCGGGCACCAGAAAATACGCAAAGAACCATGCTCCGATGGTGACGGCCGCATACAACCAGAAAGTGCCGGGTTTGCCAATGACCCTCGTTAGCGTTAAGAAAGTCAAGGCCACGATCAGGTTCGAGCTCCAGTTGGCAGCCGTCCCAACGCTCATCGCGCGGCCTCGGATGCGCAGCGGATAGATCTCCGAAAGCACCAGCCAGAAAACCGGCCCCAGCCCTACGGCGAAGAATCCGACATAGGTCATCAGGCTTCCCACTGCAATCCATCCCAGGACGCTCTTGAACTGCGGAAGCAAAAAGGCGCCACCCAATACGAACAGACTCCCCGCCATGCCAGCCAAGCTAATTAAGAGAAGTGGGCGCCGCCCCACTCGGTCGATCAGTTGCATCGCCACCACGGTCAAGACGACGTTAATCACTCCAACTCCGACGCTGGCTAGAATCGCCGCGGACGAGGAGGATAACCCGGCAAACTTAAAAATCGTCGGTGCGTAATAAATTACGGTGTTGATGCCAGTAATTTGTTGCGCGATGGCAAGCCCGATGCCAACTACCATCGCCGGTCGCAGCAGTTTGCCGAACAGTTCAGACCAGTTCCCCTTTTGTTGCGAGACGCTACTCTGAATCTCCTTAACTTCGCTCTCCACTTCTTCCGGGTTGCGAATCTTTTTTAGTACGTCTCGAGCTTGATCTAAGTGTCCCCTTCCGGCGAGCCAACGCGGGCTGTCCGGGATGAACAGAAGACCAATTCCAAACGCCGCCGCAGGAATTACCGCCAGCGCAAACATCCAACGCCAGTCTTGGGACGGCGCGAACGCGTAGTCGATGAGATAAGAGACAACAATGCCGCTTGTCAGAGCGACTTGGTTAACCGAGACGAGCTTGCCGCGAATAGCCATGGGAGCGATCTCCGAGATATAAAGCGGAGAAACAAACGAAGCCACGCCGATGGCGACGCCGGCAACAACTCGGGCGATGATCAGCCACGCCGTATCTGGTGCCAGAGCGGCTCCCGCAGCGCCTAAACAGAAGACGATCGCCGTCGCGATCGATAATCGCCGCCGACCAAGACGGTCGGCGAGCATTCCTCCGGCCGCAGCGCCGATGAGCGATCCCAGCAAAACCGAGCTGACAACGATTTCCTCCATGCCTGGAGAAAGAGAGAATTGCTTGTTGATGAACAGGATCGCTCCGGAGATGACGCCGATGTCATATCCGAAAAGCATGCCGCCAAGCGCCGAAATGGCAGCAGCGACATAGACAAGAGGCTTAACAGCCGCGACAGCGGGTTTTACGGTCGGCGTGGCTGCGCTACTCATCTGCGAGACTCCGGCAAAGACCCGATTTTAACAGCGAAATTGGCAGCTGGTCCGGT
>JALYVD010000394.1 GCA_030853405.1 Acidobacteriota bacterium
GTCCCCGCTGGATGGCCACGGTTGGAATGATCGTGACGCCCTTTTGGGTGTTCAGCCACAATCGGGCGTTTACGAACTGATTGGGGAATAGCGTCAGGTCGGTGTTCGGGAAAACTGCTTTTAGGCGCGAGGTTCCGGTGGTTTGATCTATCTGATTGTCCACGGTAAGCAGAGTACCGTCGGCCAGCTTGATTTTCTGGTCTCGGTCGTAGGCCTCTACCCGCAGTTTTACGCCTTGCTGCAACCTGCGCAAAACCTCGGGGAGCTGATCTTCCGGGATACTGAAAAGAACCGATATGGGCTGAATCTGCGCGATGATGGCGACGCCAGTTACGTCGGCGGCGTGGACCATGTTTCCGGAATCGACCTGCCTCAACCCAATGCGCCCGCTGATCGGCGCCGTAATTCTAGCGAAGGAAAGATTCAACTTGGCGCTATCGATAGCCGCTTGCGCCGCTGCAACGGTCGCTTGATCGGCCTGAATCGATCCACGGACCTGGTCGGCGGAAGCAAGCTGGGTGTCCAATTGTTGTTTCGCTATGATCTGGTCTTTGAACAGTTGCTGGTCGCGCTGATAATTGATTTGCGCATCTCGAAGCGCCGCCTGATCCCGGGCGAGAGTTCCTTTGGCTTCGGCTAACATGCCTTGCGCTTGGCCCAGGACAACCTGAAAGGGCCGTGGATCGATTTCGGCCAGCAGGTCGCCTTTATGTACGAACTGCCCTTCGCGGAAGGAAACTGAGATGAGTTGTCCGTCGATGCGGGGTTTAACGGTCACGGTATTGAAGGCGGTGACCGTTCCTAAGCCTTCGAGATAGACGGGCATGTTCCCACGCGTGGCTGTCGCCGCAACGACGGGAACTTCGTGCGGTTTCATCGCGCTTCGGCTAGCGGCAGCCCCTTCCTGCTTGGCGTTCTCAAAGGTGTAGAGGCGATAACAGCCGTATGCGATTCCGGCGAAAATGAGCAGCCAGACCCACCAGTAACTCCTGTGGGGAGTGTTGTCACTCACATCGAGTGGAGGCAACTGGTGAACTGGCTCTTCAGGGCGTTGTCTGTCGATTACAGGCGGATGCGGCTCGAGTGCCACGGGTGGCTTCCCCATTTCTTACAACGATTATCCCAGGAAAGAAAGCGGTTACGCGCTGAGTTTCGGTTACTAGTGATATCGGCAACTGCTAGAAAAGACTTGAAGAAAGCGTAAAACGTTACCGTACAAGATAGGTTTTCTTGGGTGACATGTTATAACACACATTTGCAACACGCATCAGAAAAGCTACTCTCGCTCAGTCCGGTTGACCTTGTGATCATCGCGCTGTACTTCGTGATGGTGCTTGGCATCGGCTTCTATCTTAAGAAGTTTACTAAGACCGGCGAGGACTTCTTTCTAGCCGGGCGGGACATGTCGTCCTGGATTGCCGGCCTCAGCTTCGTAGCGGCCAACCTGGGTTCGCTCGAACTGATGGGCTGGGCGGGGTCGGCCTATCAATATGGCATTCTCGCCACTCACTGGTACTGGATCGGCGCTATTCCGGCGATGCTGTTTTTGGGCATCGTGATGATGCCTTTTTACTACATCTCGCGCACGCACTCCGTGCCAGGGTATCTCAAACTAAGGTTCGGCGAACCGGCTCGGGCTTTGTCGGCCATCTCTTTCGGCCTGATGACGGTGTTCATGAGCGGCATCAATATGTACTCGATGGCGCTCGTGATGAAGATCATTCTCGGCTGGGACATCAGCTTCAGCATCTGGGTGTCGTCGATTACGGTGGCGGCGTACGTCTTCCTGGGCGGTCTGCTCTCGGCCATCTTCAATGAAGTCTTGCAATTTTTCCTCATCTGGATGGGTGCGCTTGTTGTGTCGATTCTGGGACTCATCGAAGTCGGCGGATGGGATGGCATGGTGAGGCGGATTCACGCGAACTGGCCCGGACAGGATTACACACATATGTGGAGCGGCCTGGGGCATTTCAGTACAAATCCCATGGGCATTAACTGGATCGGTATCGTGATGGGCCTGGGCTTTGTGATCTCGTTTGGATACTGGACGACAGACTTCCTGGTCGTGCAGCGAGTGCTCTCCGCTAAAGATCTGCGAAGCGCGAAGATGGCTCCGATTATCGGGTCGGCCTTCAAGATGGCCGTGCCGTTCATCGTAATTCTTCCGGGTTTGCTGGCCCTTGCGGTTCTCCCCGAGCATCTGGTCGGGGAGGCGCAGGCCGGTTCCGGTGCTCACACCTACAACGAAGTCTTACCGTTAATGCTGGCGCGTTATTGCGGACCGGGGCTGCTCGGTTTGGGAATTACGGCGTTGGTAGCTGGTTTCATGTCGGGGATGGCGGGAAACGTCAGCGCTTTCGCAACTGTCTGGACCTACGACATCTACCGCGCCCTGATTCGCAAAGAAGCGTCGGACTCCCATTACGTCAACATGGGCCGGTGGTGCACGATTTTAGGCGTGCTGGTGAGCATTGCGACGGCTTACTTGGTGATGCAATTCGCCAGTATCATGGATTACGTCCAGGCACTCTTCAGCTTCTTTATCGCCCCGCTTTTTGGGACAGTCATTTTGGGCATGCTCTGGAAGCGGGCGACTCCGAGCGCGGGATTCTGGGGTCTGCTGGTTGGAACCGTTTCATCCATCAGTATGTGGGCGTGGGTAAAACAAGATCCTTCGGCGCTGCGGTACATCGCTCTATCGTCCGATGCCAAGCCCATGGCCGAAGATGTCTTTCGGGCTTTGTGGGCATGGATCATCTGCGTGGTGGTTACGGTGGCGGTCAGCTACGTAACGAAACCGAAGCTGCTCTCGGAGCTTACAAACCTCGTCTACGGCGCGACCATAATTCCGTCGGACGGCGATCTGCCCTTATACAAACGGCCGATCTTCTGGGCCTGTGTGATCGCGATTGTATTTGTGATTCTGAATGTTATCTTCTGGTAGGCAAACATGCAGGGACACGGTTCACTTTCCATCTGGTTTTTCATCGGCCTGCTCCTCACAGTCTATGGAGTTTTGATTCTTGGGTCGGGGTTGTATAACTACAACACGCCGCCGCCTAACGTCGTGCTCACAGAGTTGCACACGCCAGTTTGGTGGGGCGCGATCTTGCTTGTCATCGGGCTTGTTTACCTGATCAAGTTTTACCCGAAGAAAAAGCGGTAGGTCGCGGATGGACACCGTTGTTGCAGGCGTTGATTTCGGGACTCTGAACGTCCGCGTTTCTATTTTTGAAAAGGGGAAGGGAAGACTGGGCGCGGGCATCGGCGAGTACGCTCTGCACCGTAGCAAGACCGACCCCGACTACGCGACTCAAAGCCACAGCGATCACATGGCGGCCTTGGCCACAGCCATGAAGCGGGCGGTTCAAGACGCTGGCGTCGATGGCGCGATCATTGAAGCTTTGGCGCTTGATACGACCGGATCAAGCGTTATTCCTGTTGGCGAAAACCTGGAGCCGCTTGACGAATATTATCTCTGGTGTGACCACCGGGCCTGGCGTGAGGCCGCCGAGATCACAGAGAAGGCGCATCGGGCGAACTTGCCCGCCATCGAGTGGTGCGGCGGCGTGTATTCCTCCGAGTGGGGCTTTTCGAAGTTGCTGCACTGGCTGCGAAACAATCCGGAGAAGCGCGGCAAGCTAGTCTCCGCGTTTGAGCATTGCGACTATGTGGCGACGGTGCTCTGCGGGATTCGCGATGTGTCCCAAGCGCCGCGCAGCGTTTGCGCGATGGGCCACAAGTGGATGTGGAAGCAGAGCCTTGGTGGTCTGCCCTCCGAAGAATTTCTCGTCTCCGTCGATCCTCTGCTGAAAGGCGTGCGGGAGAAGATCAACGGTGGCCGCTACCTGACCTCCGATGAAATCGCCGGGACGTTAAGCGAGGAGTGGGCTGCAAAGCTCGGCTTGAAACCCGGAATTCCGATTCCGGTTGGCGCATTCGACGCTCATTGGGATGCGGTCGGCGCGGGCGTAAGACTTGGAGATATCGTGAATGTGATCGGTACATCCACGTGCATTATTGGGCTCAGCGATAAAACGACGCTCGTCCCGGGAGTGTGCGGGGTCGTTCCTGGTTCTGTGGAGCCGCGGTTCACCGGTATTGAAGCCGGATTGTCCGCCGTGGGCGATCTCTTCGAAGCCATTTCGCGGCGGGCTGGATCTTCGGCTGCCGAACTGTCTCAATCTTTAACGGGCTACCGCGCCGGGCAGAGCGGACTGTTGCGGTTGACTTGGGATAACGGGGATCGAACGGTACTCGTCAATGCCGAGCTTGGCGGCGTCACGCTGGGATGGCACCTGACCAGCACCGCGGCGGACGAATTGTTTGCGGCTATTGAAGGCACGGCCTTTCATACCCGTATCATCTTAGAGCGCATGCAAGAAAACGACGTTTCGGTGAAACGCATCATCAACGGTGGCGGCATTCCGAGGCGTAACGATCTGCTGAATCAGGTTTATGCCAACGTACTAAACAAGCCAATCCTCGTGCCGCAAGGCGACGTCACCAGCTTGGGCTCTGCGATCTTTGCCTTTCTCGCCTCGAAGGCTTACGCCTCGATTGAGGAAGCACAAGACGCGCTGTGTCCGCCTCATAAGGTGTTTAAGCCGGAGCCGGCCAGTGTTGCCGTTTATGAAAGGCTGTTTCCGCTGTACCGGCAGCTGTATTTCTCACTGGGAGAGAAGAACTCACAACCTGCGGCTCTTGGGGTTGTTCTTCCGGAACTGCGCCGCATCGCCGCTGAGGCAAGACAATCATGACGCTGAAATCACTCCGCGAAGAGGTTCTAGAAGTGAACCTTGAATTGGTGCGCCGAGGGCTGGTGGTCTTTACGTTCGGCAATGCCAGCGGGTTTGATCCCGAGAGCGGCATCATTCTCATTAAACCGAGCGGCGTTGCGTATGACAAGCTCACTCCCGGCGATCTGGTTGCTACGGACCTCGATGGAAAAATTATCGAGGGATCGCTGCGGCCTTCGTCCGACTTAGATACGCACCTGGCTATTTACCGCGCGTTCCGAGGAGTTCATGGAGTTGTTCACACGCACTCTCGCTACGCAACGGCCTGGGCGCAGGCTGGCCGTGAAATACCTTGTCTCGGAACGACTCACTCGGACTACTTTCGCGGCCCAATTCCGGTGACGCCTCACATGACGGCCGGAGAGATCCAATCGGAATATGAATTGAATACGGGCCATGTGATCGTGCGGCGGTTTGAAGGACTTGACCCGCTGGAAACATCCGCTGTTCTGGTCGCCGGTCACGCGCCGTTCTGTTGGGGGGGTACGCCAACGGAGGCCGCTCACACAGCGGTGGTCGTTGAGGAGATAGCGCACCTGGCGTTCCTTACTACGACGATCAACGCGGACGTGAAGCCGCTCTCGGACACCTTGCGCGACAAGCATTTCTTGCGCAAGCACGGCGCGAATGCCTACTACGGTCAACCAATCTAATAGACAAGCGAGCCACTTGCAATTCATAATCCCCCAGAGCGCGTCTTACTAAAACAGCTAAAAGCCCTCGGGGCGTCTCTATATGCGCTGACTTAGCGCTTCGCGAGTGGTCCCGAACTGGGCTTGGAATTTTCACGTTTTCCGCGCTCACAACCAGAAGGCAGATGCTGTCGCTTTGCAGCCTGACTACCCAAAACGTCGACAATTCCTTGGATTTCGGGGTACGTAGCCGTCGTTCTTCTGAAGACATTGGGCTCAAGACAGGACAACCGATGCACGAGACTTACTCAAACGTGCGAAGAAGAGCATCCAAACGGGCGAGGCGCGGATCAGCCGACAAGGACGGCTGAACAGTCGTGAGCCGTGTCAGTATGGCTCTCAGATCCGGCCAGCACCATCTTTCAATTTGATCGCCCATGATTGCGTCCAGCAGCGTGAGGGTCGCATCCGGGAATCGTTCTGGATGATCCTTGTCTTTCAGTGTCCAGAGCACGTCATTGAGTTCGTCCGCCTTCGTCAATAGGGGGGCGATTGTCTTTACCGCGTCAGGAAAAGCCGTTCCGCACGCCATCGCAAGTCGAGCGAGACCAATCGAGGCGCCGGATTGGCGTAATTCCTTCTCGAGGGGCCAAATCCTTGTGAGGAGATACTCGAGGCGCTCCCGGTAGAGAGTCGCCCCGTAATCTGTCGCCGATTCAGCATGTTGCCACCAGTACTCCACCACGTAGGAGCGTCCGGCAGAGGTTGCTCGTTGGAGTGCGCCGCGCGCGGCGACCGGGTCAATCGGGATGTCAGCCGCGAGAAGAACAAAGGCAAATAATCCGTAGAATTGTCGTTCGGCATCTCCAAGTTCGGCAGAATGAGAAATTACGCCCAGAAATAGGGGCCTCAGAGCTAACCAGAGTTCCGGACCAAGACCCGGCGATAGCAAGTATCCGAGCCACAACTCACGAGCTTCCGTAGACTCTTCCCAGTCGAATCGTTCTAATAATGATGTACCCAGCCCGGGCTTGAGCCGATACAACCACGCAGTCGCCCCCGCGAGAAGCGCTCGCGCATATCGGTGTGCCGGTCGGGTACCGTTTAGTAGCCGTTCCAGGCGTGCTCGCGAGTCACTCGGTAGGTCTTCGTATACCGTCGGACTCAGTCCGCTAAGCGCGACAAGCAAAGCATCCGTGAGGTGCCCAATTGGAGAGTTCATTGCGGCGAAGATCGGGTCACCGAATTCGCTCAATTCCAGGGCTTCTGCTGGACCTACAAGTAGGTCCCATAACGTCCACAGTGCGGCGTCGTCTTCTCCATCTTGTGCTCTTGCGTACTGGTCGATAACACTCGTGAGGGTACCGATGTGTTTCGAAAGGAAGCTCTCTCCGAGCTGTGCTCCGTACTCCATACAGTCGAATGCACGCAGATCTTGTGTTTTTCGCCGAAAGGTGGTCGAGGGCAACAGACCAAACCTCGGCGTCAAACCTGTTCGCCTCGGCGAGCAGCTTAAGTACCTGCTCGGCGCGCTTCTGATCTGCAGAAAGCAGTCCTCGCCATCGCTTCAGTGTCTCGGGTCCGGAGGGTGTAACTTGCAGCTCTTCGGAAACTCGTTCGTCCGTCCAGTCAAGATAATCGTCAAGACGCTCTTCGAAATGATGAACCTCGACCCAATCTGCTGAGCTGGACCAGACCACAAACTCATCACGCTCAGTCGTGGTGTTCGGCCACTCCGGATCTTGTTGTTTGACAGCGTGGAGCCACTCTTCCGCCTCCTTCGTCAGTGACGCTCCATTTTCTTTGAGTTTCAACAGACGGAGGCGGATTGCTCGCATCCTGATCTCTTGGAACGCGTCCTCTGTAAGGTCGGCTCGGTAACGAGCTTTTGGTGGACCGGCGAGAACAACGTCGCAGAGTCGCTCCGTGTCCTCACGTGAGAGGAGTGGCGCTACACGTCTCAGGTATTGCAGAAGTTCGCGATGTGTATCGAGTCCCCAGAGGGCGCTTATTGGCTGGGTAACGATGTATTCGACTGATTCCTTCGCTGAGAGCCCTCCAATTTTGGCAGCACTCCAAAGGACGAAACGACGGAAGAGCGGATAGGGTACATTCGCCCAATTCGCCACTTCCGCGCGTGCTAGGCCGGGTTCCGCGTTGGCGGCATGATGCCACGCATCGCGCAGTAGATAAATGTAAACAGTCCAGTCGTGAAAGCGACGATTTTGGGGATGATCGTCAATGGACGGCCGATGGCTGTACGTACCATCATCATCGTTGTTGATGCGGCCCAGAAATGCCAGGTGTTCCAGGCCGCGGCGTAGCAGGTGAGTAACTTCGGAGAGAAGGTCCAGCGAAATGCGGGCCGCGTCCGTGCGGCTGAGCAGTTTGTCCGCGATTTGCCAACTGTTTCTTCCAGAGGCAGGAGTCAGTTCGATGCTCGCGAATGACTCGACATCATCGGAGTCAAATTCAGCGGTGCTCAATGGAGATGGTTCCTTGAAAGAGACGGTCGGTGCTAATCCAAACAGAACGATATCGCGAATAACCGGATTCCAGGCGCCGGTCCTGATCACCTCCAGATAAGCCACGATGTCATTGCTGGTATGCCGACAGTGGACTGGTGCGCTCGGAGCTGACAGCAGCCGCCATATGGGTTCAACGCCTTTCGGCAGCGGCGCGGCGTTTTTATCAGCGAGCGTCGCTCTAATCAGCCGTGCGAAATCGGGATGGAGATGCGACCCTTGCTTGATCACCCAATGCAAGAGCCGTGGATCTGCAAGTTTTCTCAAAAGCCACACGCAGAGTCCTGCAACAACAGGGTGCAATCCCGTTACGGCGGCGTGCGACGGTCCCCATGCGACTGCGGGTAAACCGTCATGCGACGGTGCCAGACTGAATAGGCCTTCGATTGTCAGGACTTCGAGCCAATCTAATGGAGGTGAAGGGGTTAAAGTCGCAAAGTACCGGGCGGAGTGACCCGTACTATCCTGTAGTGCCCACGTGATCTGGGAAACGGCTGCCTTGTCGAGTCGGAGCACGGGACTATAAGTGCCATATTCACGGATGATTGATGTCCGGTCGAAAAGACCCATCTTATAGCGTTTGGCGCAGATTCGTAACGTGTCGTGCAATAGGCGGTGGTCACCATCGCAAATCTCGTACGTGAGCGGAACCAGTCCCCTGCTGCGCCAGGTGCGCTCGTCCTTGGAAACGTGTTCCTTGATTGAGCCGGCGAGAATATACGCCTTTGCCGCGCGAGCACCTTCATCGGCACGGTCAGCTGCGAACGCGTCCACGAGGTACCGTATCGCTGGATCTGAAACGCTGTAACCAACGAATAGGATTGCAGCTGAGCGACGAAATAGCTCGGCCAGGAACTTGGCAGCCCAACCGTCCGTGAGATACGCTCGTCCAAAGTCCGCACTAGTGAAAATGAGGTTTTGTCCGTCGGTATCCCTTGGGTCTCCCAACCCGCCATGAAGGTGAACGATGCTGCTCCACGTGCCGCCCGGGACAGGCAAGAAGGGAGCGTAGTCGAATTCAGGTGCGACTGCACATCCCGCGTGTTGGAATCCCTGATCAAAGTTGGTAGTTACCAGACGGACGTGCCCTTGTCGGGACGTGGCCAATTGCAAGAGTGCTTCGTGAGTCGCCAGATCAGCACCCGGGTTGATCTTCAAGACCTTGCTGAGAGCAAGCCGGACTCGCTGTTTGCCGATGCGGTGCTCTATTAGGCCAAGCACGATGTCGTGGGATGTCTCGTCGAAGAAATCTTGCTCGTCGGCCTCCATTGGCTGCCCAAGATAGGTGATCAAATCCGTCACGAGTGTTTTGAAGTCAGGAAGCCCGCAGCGGCGAGAAACCCCAGCTCCGCAGAAGATCACAAGCCTACCATCTTCCAGGGATTGCAGTAGTTCGACCGGGATCATCGGGCCACCTTCTACGAACTGCACGCCCACGGTCTTTTCCCGAACTGGTTTCTGGTCGAATGTCATCGTCTTCCGACGAGTTTAGCTGGACCATCTTTTGAGGGCCGGTTTCACCAGGTCAAAATAGGACTCGCGGAATGGATCTAAAGGTAAGACTCTGAGCGTCGCTGTCGATTTGGACCCCGGATCTTATGTGTACCCAGAGAGCTACAGCGGGGCGGTCGGCAAAGGTTTTGACGCCAAGGGTCCGGGTAGCCCCAAATCACGCACCATCCGGAAAGTGTCGGCGGGTCTTTGCGCCATTCGAGCCCCGAACGGGTGCAGATCATTTGTAACGTTAGGACTCTAATTTGTAACGTTAGGACTCTATCCGGAGTGATCCGGCGTGCAATCATCCAGGAGCGATGCGTCATTCCACGCCGGATCACTTCGGATAGAGCCGTTTGAAGGAAGGCGCCCGCGTTTGCGGCGGACGCGGCCGGAGTTTCGCAATGTACCGCTATGGGATTTGAATCAAAGTTTCGGATTTTCGGATACCGCGCGAAGTGTTGAGGAGTGCAAATTCGATCAGAC
>JALYVD010000399.1 GCA_030853405.1 Acidobacteriota bacterium
CGCTTCAAAGGCCGGAATGGCAAGGGACGGCTTCGTTGCCGACGCCGTCCCAAACACACAAATCAGACACGCCGGACATTAGCAAATAGAAGCCAAGAAATGGTCTTGACAATGGGGTCCACTTTAACCTGAGCGTAAACCCGCGCATGAAACGAGGACGATGCTCTCCATGACGATAAGGATGAACAGAAGGCGTGTCATAAGAATTGGGAATTGTGAAGAATTATACAAAATTCCTCTTCTGAATGGAGGGGAAACGCTAATGAGCAAACACAGGCTAAGGCGTTAATGAATAGCCACCTCGTACGTGATCGCCGCTTGCTGTAAGTGAACACCTTTCTCACTTTCTGAATTAAAATGGCATGCTTTCTTCAACCATCAAGACGCCCTCCACGATCACGGCTTGATTAACACGCACTTTCGCCCGTTTTGGACGGCCTCGGCCCGCCATGATACCTTCTAAAAACCTGCAAGGTTGCGCAGTAACGTTATTCTGGGCAGTTTGGTTGCACGCGAATTCGGAGACCAGTTGCATTAGGAAATGCTGCGTCACTACAGGTCATCGATAAACGGACTAGCCAGTTATCGGAATAACTGAGTCGTTAAAATAAACCGCTTGCTACTTTCGGATTGGCCAGGATACCCTCGTGTGTGCCAAATCCTACGGAAACACGGAAAGCCACGATGTTTCCAGCAGACACGTACATGCCGACTCCAAGCGCGTGATGAAAATTGCTGAATCCCAAATCGGATGTCTTCAGGCCGACTCGGCCCACATCGTAAAAACCGAAAACTCCGAATGGCCCCCAAACCTGATGAGTGAATTCAGCTTGCAGACCCATGACGTTCGGTGCCCGAAAGCGGTAATCACGGTACCCGCGCAAGGTGTCTTCACCTTCGAAGTTCGCGCCGCCGAGCGTCGGCTGAAAAAAGAATGGAACCGCGCTGTTATCGCTAGTCTGTGAGGTAGTTGCGAAGATCATGGCTGATATATCGCCCGGGCTACACTGTTTCGCCGGTAGAGGCGAACAAAGCGCGTTCGCAAGGTTATTGTAGTGCGAGGCCGTATGTTGCCGTTGTATGCGAACTTTGTGCTGCGCCGCCAAGCTCCCCGTAAACTGGCGAAACGAATAGTCTGCGCCGCTGGTGGCGTGATAGAAAGCGTAAGCTGCCCTCAAGTCGATGAACTCAGCGAAGGCCGGCTTGAACAACAGGCGAACGGACGGTTGCACACGCGAGAACCCAGGCTGGTGCGCCAAGCCCGGAGCACTTGCGTCCATGTAAGTGTTGACGACGGAGGGGCGCCCCGTGGACGTTGCGCCCAGAATGTTCGGTTGCACGTAATCAGCCGAAATGCTTGCAGAGGCCCAAGTCGTTAGTGGATCTGCAGCGGTCAAGCCTCCACTGGTCTGCTGAAGCCGATAGATTGCCAGCTGTGATTGAGTCGTGGAATTCCCTTCTCCATAGAAATTCTGATGCATCAAATCAAAGCGCTCTGCATGAAGCGTCATCGATGCCTTTGCGTCTACCTCGGGATGGTCAGTCACTCTGGCCATCTCGCGTATATTTGATTTATTGATGTCTTCGACATTGTCGGAGCCTGCCGTTGTCGGGGGCGGACCGGGTATGAAGCCCGGGATCCCGATGGTCAGCGAACCCTTGAATAGTAGGGAGCCATCCGTGGAGATGAGCGCTCTTGCGGATGGCAGATATTCAAACCGGTTTTCGCGCATGACTCGGTCGATTCCAAGTCCAACTCCTGTTCCCGTGATTGGCGCGATTGAGTTTACTGCCGGGTGGACTGGTTGCAGAGTGAAGAAGTCCAGAATGCACGTCTCTAACCAGTGCTCGCCGGGTCTCCCGCTGGGGCGCCTGTTTCCGCAGGCCTGCTTCAGGTCGTTTAAATCTGCTGCGTGTAGAAGGTCAGTAGAGAGGAATGTACAGGCGACAATCGCGATGACAAGCTGTTTGTGCTTCACAGGCCACCCCCGCCAGCGGCGGGCAACTGAACGGGAACACTCCGCAGCGCCGCATAAACACGCTGTAAATAGACTTGAGCGTCATGGTCGGTGTGAATGTCCGCAAGATTGGTTCCGGTTCGCGCGCCTGAAGGCAGCTTCTTTTCCAGGTAGGCAGCCTGTGCTACATACTCCTGCAGCAGGTCGTTGGGCCGTGTGGGTGGCTGCGGCGCTGGGCTCGCTAGCGAGGGGAATTTGGGCACATCCTGGCGTGGATTGTGGTAAAGCGACGCGTCGAAGCAACTCAAGAGCGTGTTCGCCCTTGAAGCACGCGCTCCTAATTCTCCCGCATCCAGCGGACGATCCCGAAATAGATTTACTGCTGTGGCAATTAGAGTCGTATGGTCGAATTGGTCAGAAACGATCGTCCGTGGTCTGATGAACGGGGAAACGATTACTGCTGGTACGCACACGCCAAGGCGTGTGAAATCGAATTGAGGGTTAACGGATGACTTGCCATCGGGGTTGACTGTCGTGGGGGGGGGACATGGTCGTACAGGCCCCCGTGCTCGTCATAGGTGATGACAAAAACACTGTTATTCCAGATCTTCTTATTACTTCGGATCTTGTCGTAGATACGCCAGATCAGGTTCTCGCCTTCGCGCACGTCGCTGTCGGGATGCTGGTCGTTTTCGGCGCGCAGCACTTGGCCTGAATCCAACGCGGTACCATAACGCGGTTCGATGAACGTGTAAGAAGAGAGTTCTCCGCGCTGGCAGCCCTTATCGAAATCATCCATGCTGGCAAAAAACTGCGTCTGGTATTTGAGCAGATAAGGAATGGTCGCAACGCCCGACCACCCGTCAGCATAGATGGTTGAACTGACGTCTGCCTTTTCGAGAACTTCGTGTATGGTGTTGAATCCCGAAAAGTCTTCGGGTACCATGTCGAGACGCCCACCGGACGTACCTGCATGCGCAAACAAGCGGTTCGGCAGAGTCGGCCCAGGTATTGAAGAGAACCAGCGGTCGCATACGGCGTACTGCTTTGCAAGCGTGGTGAGGACCGGCAGGCGAGCCGGATCAAAACACTTCATGATTCGGTGTGAGGCTCCGACATCGCCGTTGCACCGATCGGCATAGGATCTCACAAACCCGCTCATATTGGGCGAAGCACCCGGGGCCGGTTCCGAAGTACCGTACAACTGAATCGTTACGTCATCGAAGTCATGCCCTGGGTCAGGATAGAAGTCACCTGCGTATTGGGCGGAGTTGTCCACCGGGACGGATTTTTCATTCGAGTCGTTGTTTACCTGCGTTTCGTCCAGTCCTTCGATTTGATAATCTGGCGCTTTCAGATATCCCAGCATGTGATCGAAAGATCGGTTTTCTAACATCAAAACAATGAAGTATTTGATCGGCGGACCGGCCATTGTGTCTCCTCGGTTCCTTTTTCGTGTGTGTACATCATACGTTCGCGTGGTCTGTTTGGCAAGAACCAAATTGGGACCAAATTGGAACCTGTCGTTAGCACGCTAAATGTCCGGTCTAATTGCAGATATCTGTCCACTATTGAAAGAGCGGCGGAAGCCGCCGAGGTTTGAAAACCGCCGCGGAGCTGGGACGGATGATGAAAGTGTAAGACGGAGTTCTGAAAACCATGGCGAAGAAGATCACCTGGCGGAGGCGGCCCGACATCGTCGCTTGGGTCGCTCGCATTTTGTTTGCGACGACAGCGGGCGGAGGTGCGCCACACATTGTGGTTGATCAGCATTCTGAAATTTTCAATACCCACGGTTCTGCTCGCCGCCACGGGTGCGTGGATGGCGTTTGTTTTCCCGGCTGCCGGTTGGATATCGTCGGTGGCGGCCAAAATCTCGGCTGCGCTGGTGAAGTTGTTCGAATTTTGGCCTTCTCACACCGGTGCAGGCAGCGCTACGCTCGTCTCATTTGCCTTCCTGGCCATTTGGGTGCTTGGATCGGCAACTATGTTTGTGGTCTGGTTGAACAGATTACGAAGGAGTTATAACGGGTTAACGGTTGCGCCGAGTAGGGAACTCGACGCACTGGACGGCGCAAAACGACGACTTAGATTCCGCGCGAACGTTGGGCTCCGCTCCTCCGACTGGGCGAGAGAACCCGCTCTAATAGGCATTTTCCGTCCGGTTGTCACGATTCCAAAAGGTCTCTCGGAAGGATTGACTCTTCCCGAGTTGGAGACCGTGCTGTTGCACGAGCTCGCGCACGCACGCCGTCGTGACAATCTTGCGAGTGCATTCGTTCACTGCCTGGTCTGCGTCTTCTGGTTCCATCCACTACTGTGGTTCGTCGAAAAACGGCTGATCGCCGAACGGGAACGCGCCTGCGACGAAATGGTGATTTGCTGTGGGACAAACCCGCACATTTATCTTACGGGACTTGCGAAGGTTTGCAAGTTTCATCTCTTCGCGGGTGTTGCCGGCGTGAGTGCCACGAGCGGATCCGATTTGAAGGCACGGTTCGATTGGATCCTTTCTTGCCGCGTGTGCAAACCCATTCCGTGTGTTATTCGTCTCGTGGTGGCCGGTTTCGCGCTACTGATTAGGATACTTCCGATTGCCGGGGGGTATTGTGAGCAGTGCGTTTCCAATAGTCAACGCGCGCCAAGCCTGAGCCTACGGCAACATCATGTAAACCATTCGTATTTTGACGGACGATAAGCAATGAGAACACTACTTACAGCGACTATTATCTTAGCCGGAGCAATTCAGGGAAATGGAGCCGCTGCGCAGGCGCCGCGCAGATCGCCTGAACTGGCGTTTACTGTCCCAGGTTCGGGTGAGAAGTTGTTGAGTCAATATCAGGGCAGAGTTGTGGCGCTGGAATTTATTCTCACAACCTGTCCACATTGCCAAGCGGCCTCCCACGTTATGACCAGAATGCAGGAGCGCTATGGAAACCGGGGTTTTCAGGTGCTCGACGTTGCGATCGATCCTAATGCGGACTTGCGCGTAGAGAATTTCGCCAAAGAATACCAGGTCGGATTCCCCGTCGGTTGGGCCACGATCGAGCAGATGATGGACTACATGGGATTCACGGAACGCCCGGTCGTGCCTCAACTTGTACTTATTGACCGTCGCGGGACCATTCAATATCAAACACCGCGAGAAGGAGATCCCGATTCGATGAAGGAAGATGTAATCGCAAAGCGGATCGAAGAACTTTTGGATCTGAAGAGCTCATCGAGAGGTGCGGCATTAGGGTAAGTTCCACAAAAGTGGCAGTGGTTCAAAGATAAATGCGCTGAAGAGTTGTCAGTCAGGTCCGCACCCGACTTATGTCGTCCGCGCGGTACTTCCTTGCATGCTTTGGCCGCCGTTCTCATCTGCTTCTGTGGCCCCCCATTGTGGTTCACAGATTTCAAAAAAAAAACATCTTCCCGGGAATCAACTACTTGACTCCATTCTTGGAGGATTCCAGCACGCCCCTACCTGTACCTTCATGTGCGGGTGGCAACGTTTTTGAGAGCAGACAAGAACATCGGCGATTTGAGCGAAGACCTCTGCTGGATATTCGTCTCTCTGGCTTCACAAAGTAAGTTCAACGGGCTAGACAGGCGGTTCAAGGGATTCTCCGGGCCGGTGGGATCCGGCAAGAGCGCCGCATTGTGCTTTGAAGTGTTGCGCCAAGCATACCTGAACCGTGGACGGCACGGACTGCTTGCGGCGCCGACGTACGCGATGCTGCGGGACGCCACCCTGGCAAGCCTGTTCGGAATGATGGACGAGCAGGAGATCGATTTTGAAATCAGGAGATCGGACGGCGAATTAGATATCACGTCGCCGGACGCCACTGTCCTCCTACGGTCGCTCGAAGAACCGGAACGATTGAGGGGTACAAACCTCGCGTGGTTTGGCATCGACGAGCTTTCCTACACACGCGAGGATGCGTGGGTTCGGCTGGAAGCACGCTTAAGAGATCCGCTGGCCGAGAATCTAGTTGGATTTGGTGTTTGGACACCGCAAGGGCACGATTGGCTGTATAAGCGTTTCATAAAAACTCCGGTATCGGGCTATGGTTGCATTCGTGCCATGCCGTTTGAGAATCACTACTTACTCGAGAGGACGCCAGACTACTACGAGCGGCTAGAGAGTAGTTACGATCCCCGGTTTTATAAGCAAGAGGTTCTTGGTGAGTACCTTAATAGCCGCGCGGACCGGGTGTATCACTGTTTCAACGCAGCCGTGCATGTTATGCGGCACGCGTACGATCCAGCGAAGGCGCTGATGTGGGCTCTTGATTTTAACGTCTCGCCGATGAGCTCCGTGCTGGTGCAGCAGTTCGAAGGAAAGCTGGCGGTGATCGACGAAATTGTTCTGGAGCGGGCAACGACCGATGAAGCGTGCCAGGAATTCCAGAACAGATATCACGGTCATCGCGGCGCGCTCGAGATCTTCGGCGATGCAAGCGGCCGCAATATGCATACAACGGGCACGACGGATTACACGATGCTACAGACGTTTCTTTACCGAGCGGCCTTCCGCAATGTGCAGATCCGAGTGCCCAGCCGGAACCCAGCTGTTCTTAGCCGCGTGCAGAGGGTTAACGCCCTACTTACTAACTCGCTCGGCGAGGTGCGGCTGGAGATAGATCCAAGCTGCAGAGAGTTGATAAAGGATTTCGAGGAAGTCATGTTTAAGCCGGAATCAGGAATTGTAGATAAGCTGCGCGATTTACGACGCACTCACGCTTCCGATGCACTTGGTTACGTGATTTGGGAACTGTTCGGGGACAAGCCCGCCTTTGGTGAGGTTAATAAACGCCTGTTATGAGCGAATTGAGCGGAAAGCATATATGACTGATATCGACCGAGAACATCCTGATTTCAAGCGCCAGAAGAGCATGTGGCACATGTATCGCGATCTGTACGCCGGCGGCCACGATTTTAAGCACAGAGCGGCGGAGTACCTGCTGCGCCGACAGAAGGAACCGCTCGACGTCTACGGCGAACGCCTCCAGAGGGCGTTTTACCAGAACTATATCGGTTCGATAGTGGACTGGTATGCGGCGACCCTGTTCCGCCGGGCGCCAAGCCTGCAGCTCCAGGGTGGCCTCGATGCCGGACAGGCGTTCCTGACGGAATTTGCCGACGATTGCGACCGCCGAGGGACAAATCTGTCGAGTTTCTTTCGGCATTGCATGATCGACGCCCTAGTGGCAGGGCGCAGTCATATATTGATCGATTTTCCCCGGAGCGCGCAAGTGGTTGCGAACCGGGCGGAAGAGGACGCGGCAGGAGTATCGAGGGCTTACCTGGTTCGTTATCAGGCCGAAGATCTTATTAACTGGAGCATGGATGAACGGGGCGACTACGAATGGATTGTTCTAAGGCAATCCATCCGGAGACAGCCGAGTATCGATTCACCTGAAGTCGTGGACGAGACCCATTGGTTCTATTACGACCGGCAGGAGTTCAGGACTTACCGGCGCGTAGAGGCTCCAGGGCAACCCACCGCGGCAATCGAATTACTCGCGCAAGGTCGACACGGCTTGGCGAAACAGCAGCGGGTACCCCTACTCACTTTGCGAGTTAGCGATGGACTCTGGTTGATGAATAAGGCAGCTCATTTACAACTGGAGCATTTCAATAAATCGAACGCTCTTGGCTGGGCAATCACGATGGGGCTATTCGCGATGCCAGTAATTTACTCGGACCGTGAATGGAACCAGATTGTCGGTGAAAGCTACTACGTCCAACTTGGACCGCAAGACCGATTCGGATGGGCCGAACCAGACGGCAAGGTCTATCAGATCGCCGCGCAGAATCTGGAGAGTCTTAAGGAAGAAATCTACCGGGTCTGTTACTTATCGCACGCATCGGGTGAGATGGTCGGCGGACACTCGCAATCCGCGGTAAGCAAGCAGATGGACTTCACGATTACACAGGAAGTCTTACGAGCTTATGGAAGCGCGGTTAAAGAGTGCGTCGCGAAGGTGCTGACCGCGGTGAGCGACGCCAGGGAGGACGGAGTCACGGTTGCGGTGGCAGGGCTGGACGAGGTCGATATAACCGATTTCGGCAATGAATTGCAGGACGCCACGAACTTACTGAACCTTGGGATTCAGTCCGCGACATTGAAGCGCCAAATCTTTGAACGATTGGCATTCAAGTACCTGAGCGACGCTCGTCAGGACGTAAAAGATCAGATTGCGCAAGAGATCAACGAGCAACTGACGAATTGAAAGAGCATAGGAGATCCATGTTAGAAGACAATCCAATGGAGAAAGAGACGCCGACGCCCGATATTCGGAATATCGTGCGGCAAGCAATCGAGGAGTTCGTACGCAACGAACAACAGAAAGCGGAACCGGCTTACAAGGCCGAACTGCAGGATGAACGGAAGCGGCGGGAAGGTCTTGAGTCTCGCGTTAATCAGTTAGTGGAGGAAAACCGACGGGCACGCACGGCCGCTGAAGAAGCGGATAAAAATTCCCAGATCCGGTCTGAATTGCAGCGCCTTGGCGTGTCGAAGTTAGACCTGGCGTTCAAAGCGGTTAAAGACGACATTGTGCGGACCGAAGACGGCCGTTTACTGGCCAAAGGTCCCGAGGCTAAGCCCTTGCAGGATTTTCTTGCGGGGTTCGTGCAAGAGAACCCGGAACTCTTGCCCGCGCGGATCGCCGGCGGCAGTGGTGCTCAAACTCACTCCCGCAATGCGGTCCAGACGTCCGGAGCTGGTATTGAACTGGACAAGATCAAACCCGGAATGAGCAAGGATGAGATGGACCGAGTGCGCCAGGAGATTTCGCGGCTCGCCACTCAGGCTTTGCGCGGCGCTTGATTGAACGTCTTTTTCCAGGGCGTTTAGGGCAAGAAGTGCAGGGAGGACAGTAAGTCCTCCACCACACGTGCACCAACAGAAGACAGTTGGGCGCGTGATTTTCATTTTAGGAGAATTATGTCAACAATTACATCTGCCAATCTGGCGAATGCGATAGTCAAGCTGGTTGCAGCGGACGCTCTTCCGGCCTTGATGGGGAACCTCGTCATGGGTAACCTTGTGAACCGCGATTACGAGCCCATTCTGGCGCATGCCGGCGACACTGTTAACGTGCCGATCCCGCCGGTGCTGGTAGCGAACAACATCGCCGAGGGTGGGACCGTTCAGGCGCAGAACCCGAGCCTGGGCAATGCGCAGATCGTTCTCAATACGCATGCGGAAGCGACCTTTCAGATTCCGGACGTTACTAAGGCTCTTGCTTTCCCAGACCTTCTGAAAGCTTACATGCAGCCCGCAGTGATCGCCATCGCAGAGCGAGTGGAAAGAGATCTTCTGAACCTGTACGGGCAGTTCAGCGCCAATGCACCGGTGGGCACGGCCGGTACGCCGATTACGGAAGCGACCATCGACTCAGCCGGGACCGCGTTGTTTGCGGCTAAAGTCCCTGCCAGCGCGCCGAAGTACTTAATCGTCGATTCAAATACGTATTCGCAGATTCGTCAGATTCCGCGCTTCAGCGAATACTATACGGCTGGTGAGGCTGGGTTGAAGGCTCTTGTCGAGGGGAACGTGGGCAAGATGAAGGACTTCTTCATTTTCCGCTCGCAGTACGTGCCGACGACGGGCGGTCTGAGTCCCAATACACACAACCTGGCCTTTTCGAAGGATGCACTGGGACTGGTTGTTCGCCGCTTGCCCCAGCCCTTACCGGGCACTGGCGCAGTGGCGGAGTATGCCGAGATGGGCAACTTCGGAATCCGGGTTGTGATGAGCTACCAGCCGAATACTCTGTCTCAGCAGTTCACTGTGGACATTCTTTACGGCACTGGCGTCCTGCGGAACAACTTCGCAGTTCAGGTCAATAGCTAATAGCAGCAGTATCGGGGGTCATGCAAATGGCCCCCGCTCTATCTAAGGAGAATCATGGACGTTAAACAATATTTCCGAAAACTTCGCGAGATTGAAGCTGCCCTGCTGGAGGAATATCCGATCGTGATTAGCCTTCAAACTTCAGATGGCGGTAAGCCGGGTTTGATATCTGAAGTCTCGCGATTCAACGCGGCGAAGATGATCGTCGAAGGTTGTGCCGTTCTAGCGACCGAAGAGCAGAAACAACAGTTCCGGGACCAGCAGGCCGCAGAAAGAAGAGCAGCGGAAAAGGCTGAGCTATCTAAGCGTCTTCAGGTCGCGATCATTGCAGACCCAGATGCGCAGGGCCACAGCTCTCACCGGAAGAGCAACGGTCCGTCAGCAAACGGGAGGTAACTACTAATGGCTCTGTTCACCGACGCGAGCGTTGTTACGCTTGACGATCTTCAAACATTCGAGACGTCGCTAACCCAGGTCGCCTCATCGCACGGCATCAACGTTGACACGAAGATCAATCTTTCATTGAGCGGGATCGGCGATAAGTTGATGCTTTGGCTTCTGTCTGTGAGCGGCTCCGATCCGCAGTGGTTGAACAGGCGTCTGCTAGGTTTGTCAACCGTTGTGGTCACGCCGACTTTACGGCGATGGATTTGTTTTGACTCGCTCTCACGGTTCTACGCCGAGGCTTACAACGTTCAATTGAACACGCGTTTCCAAGGTAAGTGGACAGAGTATCAAAATGAGGCGACCAATGCGGAACGGATGGTGTTCATGTCTGGGCTAGGGGTTGTCTTTCAAGCATTGCCGAAACCTGCGATGCCGTTGGTTTCGATTGAGGATGGAACAGCTCCGGCGCAATCGATCTTTGTACAGACAGCCTGGATCGACGCGATGGGGAACGAGAGCGCCCTGAGTCCCGTGAACGGACAAATTC
>JALYVD010000403.1 GCA_030853405.1 Acidobacteriota bacterium
GTTTCAGTACGCTGCCGAACCATACCGTCGGACAGTCACTCAGGCCTTTTCCTCAGTACGTCAATATCAACATGCCGTACTCGCCGGAAGGCATCTCCAACTACAACGCGCTGCAATTGAAAGTGACTAAGCGGTATTCGAATGGCCTGACCTTGCTTGCCTTTTACACGCGTTCGAAGCTTATGACCAATGATGATTTCGCTCCAATCGATCTCGGCGAAGGCGTCGGCAACATCCAAAACCCGCTGAATCGGAACGGAGAGTATTCGGTCAGCCAGGATGATTATCCAAATGCATTTCGGGTCAGCTTCTCCTACCAGCTGCCCTTCGGGCCCGGCAAACAGTTTCTGAATGATAAAAGCCTCCTCGGGCGAGTTGTCGGCGGGTGGGAGGTCGCCGGATCCATTCAAAGGCAGTCCGGGCCGCCCTTATCCATTACGGCGAACACGAGCTTGTCCCAGTTTGGGTACCCGACTATTCGAGCCAACTACATAGGAGGGCAGGACGTCTACGCAACGTATAGTGGCAGCTTCAATCCGGCTACGGATCTCTATTTGAACCCGAGCGCCTTCACAAACCCGTCTGCCTTCGAATTCGGCAACACTGGGCGGGTGCTGAACTGGGTGCGCGGCCCGCAGATCAACAGCGAAGCCTTATCTCTGCGGAAAAACTTCACCATCGCGGAGCGGCTCAGAATGGTGCTCCGGGCCGACGCGGCCAATCCTTTCAATATCGTGCGCTGGAGCAATCCCAACACCAGCATCACCAGCGCAAGTTATGGCGTCATCAACGGTTCCCACGCTGCACGCGTTATCCAACTTTCTTTCTCGCTTGCGTTCTAGTCCTTTCACTGATTTCCCTCAATTGAGTGATCGGGGTGTCGGGTAAACTGCATTCACGGGGTACTACAACTACGGTCATCTCAGGTGGCGGATTTGGACCTGTGTCGGCTCTGAATTCTATGGAACGGCAAGAAGCATCGGAGGTGTGTAGCGCTCTATTCGATTCTTGGGGAGGATCACTAGTTCGATACGCGTTTCAATTGACTTGGTCGCGTGAAACAGCGGAGGACCTCGGACAGGAAGCCTTCATGGCTCTCTATGCGGACCTGCGCAAAGGGAAACAAATTGACAATCCCAAGGCTTGGGTCCTCGCAACGGTGCGCAATTTAGCCCACAAACGCTATCGGGATAGCCACAGACACGGCGAAATTCTAGAACCCACGGAAGTGATGGATGCCAGATGCGCCCCGAGTCCACACGAAGATGACTTGGCCGATATAAAGCGAATGTTCGCTGTGCTCACACCGCGCGAGGCAGAAGTCATGAGGCTTCGCATTCAGGTATTGAAGTACCGGGAAATCGCCGAACAATTGAAAATCAGTGACAAGACAGTTGCCGAGTTGCTTGCCCGCGCGCTCCGGAAACTCCAACTGGCCGCGAACCGTGAATCGAAGTTAACCAGGAGGACGCTTCATGTGGAAGAAACCGAAGATATCGAACAACCACTACGCTGACGAAAATCTCCTGTCTCACTTGGATGGCGAGCTTTCAAGACGCGCAAAAAGGGAAGTTAGCGAGCATCTTGATGTTTGCTGGTTGTGCCGTACGCGCCAGGAGCACCTCGAAAACCAAATTCGGCTCATTTCAGCGGGGGTACAGAGCTTTGAAATCAGTTCCGGTTGGCGTGACGATATTAAGCGAAGATTGGCCATCCGTCAAGCAGATTTCGAGAGGGAGCGCCGAGCTACTTCACCAATCGGAACCTTCCGAGCGCGACCTCGGCTTTTGGCTTGCGCCGCATGCCTCATCGCGGGCACGTTTGCAGTAGGCTTGTTGCGCTTATCAACTCCGCAGCGGTTACCTTCGCCCAATTCGGTGATCGGGAATATTAATCAGGTCGATGCCAGATTAGACCAACAGCCAATCCATCAAATCTTTGACGTGGAGGAGCTTCAGGTCAAACCGGAAGGCCCGGCGCGCAGAACCCGGCTTGAGATTTGGTCGGATGCCGGGTCTCGACGCTTCGCGGCTAAATGGAGCAGCGGAAATGGTTCGCTGAAAAGCGGGCAATGGCGTACGGAGACGGGGTCGTCATTTTCGTATACGTCGCAAACGCATAAGATTGCGGCCGCCGCGGATGGGAGCGGTGTGCTGCCCGCCTTTTCGAGAATTGAGCCGGATGCGAACGTACTGGAAGCGAGTTTCGCGCGATGGCTGAGAGACAGGCCGTGGAAACCCATTGCTTCGCTAGCGGATTTGAGCCTGTGGGAGCGTAAGGGCGCCTCTATGCAGGTACAGCGCGTATCGAATGGACTGTTGCGGCTCATCGTTCGACAGGAAATCGCCGGGGTGGAGGTCGATTTCATGGCGTTGCTTGAGAAAAGCGATTACAGCCTCCGCGTCCAGCGGATCAGGCTATCGGACGGACGCCGCGTCGTCCAGTTTCAGCTCTCCTCAGAATTGAACGAGAGGCCTGTCAGGCTATCGCCAGCCATCTTCTATCCCGATTCGTCCGTTCACGCGACGACGTTCGTGCGAGAAGAGATTTCCCCGACGGAAACGCCCATTCTACCGGCCGCAGATATACCCAAACCCCGCATCGTGTCGCACCGGGATGCTTCGAGGCTAGCCCGGCGTGTCGAAGCATACTACGTGCTGCACCAGGCTGGCGCGTGCGAGGGCATACCAGTCACTATCTCTGAAGAAGATGGCGGAATCCGAGTTTCCGGACAGAGCCCGCAAGTTGGATCCCTTGACGGCTTCTTTACTAGTGTTGCCAACGTTTCTGATGTTATGGAGGCGCTTAGCGAACTGCGGGATTCGAACATGCAGTTGTCGAAGGAAGTGCGCTCGCAAGCTCAATCCGGTCTTCCTCCCGATCGAATGAGACAGCTCAGGATCAACGCCGATGCATTGGAGTCACTCGCTTCCGCATTCGACCAATCACAAACGAGGCTTCTTCCGGATGTGTCGCTTCACCATCTTGAATCGATGGTGCATGCTCATGCGGCAAACCTTTCGCAAACTCTCTCGGCAATGATTAATCCGGCCGAAGCCGGGGCGGGACATGGCCAACGCGAGAGCTTTGGGGCCGAAGCTGGCATTGCAGACTGGCGCAGCGCCGCAACGTCTGTGGTGGAAGGTATGCGAACACTAACAAGTTCAGGGTCTACCGATGGGGCGGCGCTGCGGCCGCGCATTGAGGGCCTGATGCGAACCGTGGACGATCTCACGTATCGAGCCCAGTTTGAACTGGACCAAGATCGGCAGTCGGCATCGATACGAGATTCAAACAAACAGAAAGTGAAATGAGTTGGATGAACCGGCGCAATTTTGCGAAAACAATGAGTTTAGGTCTTGCAGTATTAAGACCGCGATCCATCCTGAGTGAACCTGCCGAAGACGGCAACGTTCCGACACTTTATTACGCTGACGGCTACCACGGAGGGATCGTCGGACACATGCCGCAGGGCTCGTGGCGCGACATTCTCAACGCGATGCGAGATCTGCCTGACTGGAAACTGTCACTCGAAATAGAGCCGAATTCCTGGGCAGCCTTGCTTGAGCGCGACCCGGAAGCTTATTCGGAGTTGAAGAGTTACTTGGACGATACGCGGATAAACGCGCGGATCGAAATGGTTGGGTGTACGTTTGCGCAACCGTACGGTTGGGCCATAGGAGGGGAATCGAACATCCGCCAGTTGGTACGAGGATGCGAAGTCATTCGTGAAAATTTTCCGGCGACTACGCTGACTACTTACGCCGTCCAGGAGCCTTGCTGGGCGAGTTGCCTTCCACAGATTTTGAAATCGCTGGGATTCACTGGAGCTGTTTTGAGAGACCCAAGCACCGCTTGGGGAGGCTATCCGGCCGGATTCGACGCTGAAATGGTGAAGTGGGCGGGACCAGATGGGACCATGATCGCGGCTGTACCTCGATATTCATTTGAGGCTCTAGAAAAGGTCTACGAAACGGAATCTGTTGATGGATCCCCCGAGTTCAGCCGAAAGTGCGCGGCACACGGCATTGCGCATCCCGTGGGCATGTGCTTCCAGGACCTGGGATGGGCGGCCAAACCGAAAGTCAGCGGCAATTACATCAAGTTCGTCATTTGGCGCGAATACATACATGCCATTGCAGACAAACCGGCGAAAGAATGGCACTTCGGCATAGAGGATATCCTCACGACGCTGCCGTGGGGCGAACACACGCTCCAGCAGGTAGCCCAGCAAGTGCGTTCGGCTGAAAATCGACTGCTGGTGGCCGAAAAAATGGCCGCTATCGCTCACCTGGAAGACCGCAAAACTTGGCCAGCGGCTGAGTTTCGTCGCGCCTGGGATAATTTGCTTCTGACGGAAGCGCACGACGCTTGGATTACCGCAACTACCCGCAGAGGTCGGCAAGCATGGTCGTTCCAGGTCGCTTCGAAAACATTGAACGCGGAGGATGCTGCGAACGCAATCATCGGAGATTCCGTCGAGGCGCTGAGTACAGCTTCACCGGAAGCCGTACAGAGCCCTCTTGGATCGCAATGGGTTCGCGTTCTAAATACCCTGTCCGTTGACCGTCGCGACTTGGTTGAATTGCTGGTCGCGGCAGATGAGGGAACCCAAGACTTGCGAATTTTCGATGCCTCTTCGAACGAGGTGCCCTGTCAAGTCATCCCCATCCGAAAATACCACTCGAAACAAACAGGGACTCAACCAAACCGGTATCGTGAAGCACCGCCGCGAGACCGCCTGGCTCCCGGAGAGAGCCTGAACGCGGCGATGGTCCTTTTTAGGCCCGAGGCGCCAGCGCTAGGTCATGCGACTTACCGGGTGGAACCGGTCTACAAGGAAACGGTCGATGTGCCAAGAGGCTCGACGTCCGCGCGCGTCGAGCAAGACGGAAGCGTAGTCCTCGAGAGCGATATGTACCGCATGAAACTCGATCCGGCCCGCGGTGGCGTTGTTACCAGTCTCTACGCGAAGAAGCTTGCCAAAGAGTTCTGCGATCCTTCGTCGGAACGTTCTTTTAATGAATATCGAGGTTACTTCATCGCACAAAAACAGTGGCGCAGTACTTTGGATGAACCGGCCCACGTAACCATCGTCGAAGACGGCCCTTTGCGGGCTCGGGTACGAATTGTGGGCCAAATCGGCGGCTGTCCATACCAAACCGTCATGACGCTCGTAGAGGGCCAGCGGAGAATCGACGTTCAGGCGCGATTTACCTTTGATCAGGATACATGGATCGGCGATCCCTGGGAGATCAAGCCTGAGGATCGAAGAAGCGAGCAGCGAAGGTCGCAAAACGATGGGCGATGGAAGTTACAGGCGCTCTTCCCGGTCAGTCTCGAGAACCAGGTGATCTACAAGAATGCTGCTTACGACGTCTGCCGCAGCCAGAATGTGGACACGTTTTTTCAACGATGGGATGAGATCAAACACAACATCGTAGTGAATTGGGTGGACGTGCTGGACGAGAAAGCCGGCTGGGGACTGGCGATACTTTCAGATCACACAACCGCCTATACACATGGCCCGGACTTTCCTTTATCTCTGGTATTAGCGTGGGGAGGAGAGGGAGGATTCTGGTGGGGGAAATGCCCGCTTAAAGGCATCCAGCAGGTCAACTATGGGATCGTACCGCACCGCGGCGCTTGGGACGAAGCAGGAATTTCGAGTGAAAATGCCCGACTTTGCGAGCCGCCTTTAGCCGCTCTCATGAGGGGACAGTCGAAAGCCTCGGAACCGCGCTCGTTGGTCCAGATAGGCGGCCGGGGAGTCGAGATCCCCACGGCGTTGATCGACGGAAGCAGCCTGATTGTCCGGTTGTTCAATGCCGAAGGAGATGCCGACGAACGTTCTTTGTCAATTGCAGTAAAGCCGGAGCGCGCCTATTTAGTTGAACTGAATGGCCGGAATATCAAGCAGTTACCCGTAGAATTTGCGGATGGCCGGTACGGCGTCAAATTGGCGATACCGCGCTTTGGCATTCGAACGGTCCGGTATGAATTTTCAAAGGCTGCTTTGTAAGGAATGCTTCTGCTTTGCATACTGGGATCTCTCGTCTTGGAAACGGCCGCAGTGCAGAACGCAGTCCCGAATCCGTCGGAATTACTTGCAGCGGCAAATCGAGCCTATCGGACCTTACATTCGAGTGATGCCGCTCGACTCTATCGGGATTACTTGAGTCTCTATCCGAGTCGAGCCGACGTGCGTGTGTATTTAGGTGGGTCGCTCCTGAACCTGAACCAACTTGAGGAGGCATTGCAAGAAGCCCGGCGTGCTATTCGGCTGCAGCCTGGTTATGCAAAGGCTTACACGCTACTTGGCCGCATTTACACTGTAAAACATTCGTGGGAGCTAGCTCACGAAAACTTCCGCAAGGCTCTTCAACTAGATCCGCAAGATACGGATACATGGTATTTCTCCGGCAAAGCATGTTACGCAAGCAGCCAATTCGATGCGGCTGTAAGAAGTTTTCAGGAGGCACTCAACCTAGGCGCCCAGCAGAGCCGTGTGCATGACAATCTCGCCCTCTCCTACGACGCTCTCGGCGAGTACGAGAAAGCGGACGTTGAATATCGGCGAGCAGTGACATTGTCGCAAGGAGAGTACCGCCCCTATCTCGACTACGGCGTATTTCTTTTCAGGCAGCGGCGAACAAACGAAAGTGTATCCGTGCTGCAGCGAGCATTTCAGCTACAACCGAACGTGCCGGATGTTCGCTTCGAATTAGCCAGAGCTCTCTTTCATGCCGGCCGGTTTGCCGAGGCCGGGCAACTGCTAGCGGAATCGTCGGGATCGAAGGAATGCAGAGTGCACAACTTGCTGGTGCGGATTCGCGCCATGGAGGGTAATGTGCAAGCCGAGAAGGACGAGCAGCAGCGCCTAATCGATTGCCTGGCTTTAGTTTCCTCGCAACCCGACTCGGATACCGTGACTGTTCGAGACGGAAGTACGAAATGAAATGCAGGTGATTTCACCGAGTAGATGGTGACGCGAATAGCGGTCGGTTCCGTTTCGCTGGGCCTTATGATCACGGTAATTGCGGCGATCACAGCCCAAACATCACCGCTCGCCTATATGTTTCAAGACATGACATCGCAATCGGGGGTCAAGGTCGTACTCGAAAACTCGCCTACGTCCGAGAAGCATCAAATTGAGACTATGCCCGGAGGAGTTGCAGTCTTTGACTACAACAACGACGGGTATCCAGACCTCTACTTTACGAACGGAGCGGCCCAGCCATCGTTAGCGAAGAATGATCCGAAATATTACAATCGTTTGTACAAAAACCGAGGCGACTGGACCTTTGAAGATGTAACCCGTCAGGCCGGTGTAGAGGGAAGCGGATACAACTTTGGTGTTGCCGCCGGCGATTTCGACAACGACGGCAATGAAGACCTTTTTGTGACTGGCGTGCACGGCAACACGCTTTTTCGCAATCGAGGCGACGGAACCTTTGAAGACGTCACTGCAAAGAGCGGCATCACGGGAACGGAATGGTCAGTGGCCGCCGCTTGGTTGGATTACAACAACGATGGCCTTCTGGATCTCTTTGTGGTCGATTATGTCAAGTGGGATCCGGCCACTGAGCCGTTCTGCGGTGACGCTGCTCATGCGTTGAGGACGTATTGCCACCCGCGTTTCTACGGTGCTCTTTCTAGTCATCTCTACCGGAACAACGGAAACGGCACTTTCACCGATGTGTCCGTTTCGTCCGGGATTGCGGCATATCGGGGCAAGGGCATGGGAGTAGCAGTCGGCGACTATGATCACGACGGTTGGGTCGATATCTTTGTCGCGAATGACACGCTCCCCAACTTCCTATTTCATAACGACCATAACGGTCATTTCAGCGAGGTCGGTTTAGACACGGGCGTGGGCCTGAATGATGACGGCAAGGCTCTTTCTTCCATGGGCGTTGACTTTCGTGACCTGGACAATGACGGTCGAGAAGATCTTATCGCGACGGCGCTTGCCGGCGAAACATTTCCGTACTTTCACAATTACGAGAACCGCTTATTCGTGGATATGACTTATCCGAGCGGAATCGGGCCCGCGAGCATGCTGGTGACCGGATGGAGCGTCGGCGCTTTCGATTTTGATAACGACGGTTGGAAAGACATTTTAACCGCCGACGGCGACGTGCAAGACAATACCGAGTTGTATTCGAGCCGTAAGTCGCGGCAACAAAACTTACTTTTGTTGAATGATCGCGCAGGCGGATTCCGTGCTCATCTGTTGGGAAAACCGGCGCTGCATCGGGGTTTGGCCTTTGGAGATTTCGATCGGGACGGGCGTGTTGATGCTGTGGTCACCAGACTTGGTGAGACACCGGTTGTGCTCCGAAATGTTTCGGCAGACGGCAATCATTGGCTCAATCTGAAACTCATAGGTATGCGCAGCAACAGGGACGCTATCGGAGCATTTGTGACTGTGCAGAGCGGCGGAGTTCGCCAGGTAAATCGTGTTACAACGTCAGTTGGCTATGCGTCATCGAGCGACCTTCCTCTGCATTTCGGGCTGGGCCGTTGCACACGCATCGACCGAATAGATATCGAATGGCCGTCCGGAACTCGGCAGTCGCTAACTGGAGTTCAACCGGATCGGTACCTCACAGTGCATGAGCCCTGATGAGGCTAGAAGAAAGGGAGCTACCGATGAAATCATCTACGTCGAGAAGAAAGATATTGCAGGGGATCGCTGCCGCCAGTGTGTTGGGCCCGAGTCTGCGAGCCGCGGATATGCCGGATCTGAATCTGGAACGAACTGGCGTTCCGAAGCTGTGCTTGGAGATGGGAAACGGAGGTCTCGCAGCTGGCGCGATTGACGCAGAGGGATGCCGGCGTGTCAAGCAATTGGGCGTTAACCACGTGATCGCCGGAGGTCCAAGAATCCCCTGGGAGGAATCGCAGCTTCGTTCCACGATGGACACCCTTGCCGCTGGCGGGCTAACTCTCGGGAACCTGATGATGGGTGGTTTTCGGAACACGATCTACGGGCGGCCGGGACGCGATGAAGAGATTGCGAAAGTCCAGCAATCGATTCGCGTTGCGGGAAAAGTAGGGCTGCCGGTCATCGAGTATAACTTCTACGCTCATCGCGCCGCGGAAGGATATTACGCCGAAGTGGACACGAAAAGAGGTGGCGCGGGCTGGACCGCATTCGACTATGCGCGGGTGAAGGATCTGCCGCCACTACCGCAGGAAGGCGCGCATACGCTGGAGGAAATGTGGGCAAACATCACGTATTTCTTGAAAGCGGTTGTGCCCGTGGCGGAACAATCGGGTGTCCGCCTTGCGCTGCATCCGAACGATCCGCCTGCGCCAATCAGTCGCGGCTCTCAGCAGATTATGGGCGCCGTGGAGGGCTGGAAGCGTCTGATAGAAATCGTACCCAGTAAGTCCAACGGCATCACGTTCGATTGCGGGGTCACGCGAGAGATGGGTCACGATCCAGTGGAGGTGTGCCGGTATTTTGGGACAAAGGACCGCATCAACCACGTGCACTATCGGAATGTTCGGGTAAGTGTTCCAAACGAAAAGTACGCGGAAGTCTTCATCGACGAGGGCGCGAACAATATGTACGCGGTCATGAAGGAACTCGTGCGTCTGAAATACCCGCGATTGGTGTATCCGGAGCACCCCCGCGCCCTTGACGCGGATCTGGAACGGGCTAACTTCAAGCCGGGGTATCCAGGCGGGGGCGGTTATACTGCATTCGCGTATAACGTTGGTTATGCGAAGGCAATGCTGCAAGCTGCGTTGGTAACTTAGTCCGGCGGAGCCTGTCAACAAGAGTGAGACAGGCGGCTAAATTAGTTTGGTGAGTATTTTCCTTGTTGGAAGCCGGGGGGATGTGTTGCAAATGCGGTTCGAGCGTTTCTGATAGCTTGGCCCTCCATGCGACGGGACCGGCCAGCACTATTCAAACGACGCCATTTTGAACCGGAGATCACAGTTTTGTGCGTGCGTCGTTATCTTCGATACGCTCTGAGTTTGCGAAATCTGGCGGAAATCATGGCAGAACGGAACGTGCATGTGGATCACGTTACGATCTGGCGCTGGATTCAACGTTACCTGCCGGAACTCAGTCGGCGTTGTCGGCCGGAACTGCGCGGAACGCGCTTGTATCCGGAATCCACATGGATGTATCGTCGGCGACACTTCCCGGCGGCGAATGAAGTCCATGTTTTCTACCGCAAATGGCATATTGCTGGTGTCTAGCATTCGGCGAATCTGAATCAGGTCCTGTGAAACAGCGTTACATCCAACGCGCCGCTTAGCGATGCTGCGGTCAAATCCGCATTGACGTGAACGCCACTTTCCAGTCGTTAGCCGAAGATCGATAAACCGTGCGCCGCTACACATGACAAATCCGGATTATGTCCGAGAGTATGACGGCTTGAGATCTGGCGAAAGGGCTTATTGGCCTGCCTCGGTGGGCCGGAACTGAAGCGCTTCCAAAGTTAGGTCATTGCTCGGTTAGAACGGAATGTGGGAAGGGCGTGACAACCAAACATTTTCTAGTGGATTGCGGTAGCTTGCAGCAAAGACTTTGCTTCCTGAGAATCAGGTCGATGTCAAAGAAGCGGACTATATTGGGCCGAGAAGTACATTTCGTTTCAACATTTCGATATAGTATGTCATTCCGATGTGCCGCCTAGCAGATTGGCTGATGTTTCGGTCGCTCAGTAATAGCCTACGAACGGCAGCGTTATTCCTTTTGCCAGGCGCGACCTTGTTGTCGCAGCGTCAGGTGAACATCCAGGTAGATACCTCAAAACCGGTCGGCACTTACAAACCTATCTATGCCTACTTCGGCTATGACGAGCCGAACTACACCTACACGCCGAACGGCACCAAGCTCATTTCCGAGTTAGCGGGACTAAGCCAGTCTCCTGTTTACGTGCGAACCCATTTTTTGCTCGCCACGGGCGACGGCTCCGGCGGCTTGAAGTGGGGTTCGACTAACGCCTACACCGAAGACTCTACCGGAGCGCCGATGTACGACTGGACGATTGTGGACTGCATCCTGGGGACTTATCTGAACGCGGGAGCCAAGCCGTTTGTTGAAATTGGCTTCATGCCCCAGGCGCTTTCGACCAAACCGTATCCTTATCATTCTACCTGGATACCCGGCGCAAAGAATGAAGAGTACGACATTGGCTGGACGTATCCGCCGAAGGATTACGGGAAATGGGGCACTCTGGTTAATGAATGGGTGAGGCATGCAGTCACAAAGTGGGGCAAAGCCGAGGTCGAATCCTGGTATTGGGAGGTCTGGAATGAACCGGATGGTGCCTATTGGCATGGCACGCCTGAGGAGTACGACAAGCTCTATGATTACGCTGCCGAGGCCATAAAGCGGGCACTTCCGTCGGCCAAAGTTGGAGGGCCTGCCACCACCGGGCCGGGGAACCCGCGGGCCGCCGAATTCTTGCAGCAATTTCTGGAACACTGTGCTTCGGGCAAGAACTATGTGACCGGATCGAGCAAAATTCCGTTGGATTTTATTACGTTTCATGCGAAGGGACGTCCGGAGAATGTAGGGCCTCACATCCGCATGGGCATTGCGAAAGAGACTGAGGACATACGGCGCGGCTTTGAGATTGTGCGCTCGTTCGCTTCGCTAAAAGACTTGCCGATTGTGCTGAGCGAGGCCGACCCTGAAGGCTGCGCGGCTTGCTCGTCGCGAGTGTATCCACAGAATGCTTATCGGAACGGAACGCTGTATCCACTTACACGGCGCTGATGCTCAAGAATGTTTTCGACTTGGCCGATCGTCAAAAGGCAAACATCGCCGGCATGCTGACTTGGGCATTCGAGTTCGAAGGCCAGCCCTACTTCGATGGTTTTCGAACCCTTGCTACTAACGGCGTCGACAAGCCTGTCCTGAATGTCTTTCGCATGGCGGGGCTGATGAGCGGCCAGCGAGTTAATGTCGAGAGCTCCGGCAGGATTTCTTTGGAAGACATTGCGAGCCACGGAGTGCGCGGAGCAAGCGACATCGACGCGCTTGCCACCCGCTCTGCGCACGATGTCGCGGTCCTGTTGTGGAACTATCACGATGACGATGCACCGGGCGATCCGGTGGCGGTGAAACTGGCCGTTTCGGCTCTTCCGAAAAGTGCTTCGCGTATTTTACTGCGGCATTATCGCATCGATCAAGATCACAGCAACGCATACACGGTGTGGCAGAAAATGGGTTCTCCGGCCGAGCCGGATCCAAACCAATACGCGAAGATCGAGTCGGCGGGCGGTCTCGAGTTGCTGGAATCCCCACGTTGGATTGATATCCGCGGCGGCACTGCCGAACTTGAATTCATGCTTCCCTTGCAGGCCACTTCATTGATTGAGTTGAGCTGGCAGTGAAGGCAGTTTGATGTCGACTCGCTGGCGTATCGCCATTCTGATTAGCTGCGCGATCGCCATTAGTTATTTTGATCGTCAAACGCTTTCGGTTGCAATCAATGCAATTCAGCGTGAGATTCCGCTCTCGAACACGCGCTTCTCCGATCTGCAAAGTGCATTTCTTGTCGCCTATGCGTTAATGTACGCGCTTGGCGGCAGACTCATCGATGTTCTAGGTACGCGCGCCGGATTTCTCGCGATCATGGTTTGGTGGTCGCTTGCCTGTGCGAGTCATGGCTTAGCCGGCGGGTTCGCGGCGTTAGTTGTGAGCCGTTTCCTGCTCGGCATGGGAGAAGGCGGAGGATTTCCAGCGGCAACCAAGGCAGTCGCTGAATGGTTTCCGGCGGGCGAACGGTCCTTTGCCATGGGCATCATCAATGCGAGTACTGCAGTGGGAGCCGTCATAGCGCCCCCGGGAATTGCTTTGGTGCTGGCTTACAGCTCGTGGCGCTGGGTGTTCTTTCTGTCGGGCGCGATTGGACTCCTATGGTCATGTTGGTGGTGGCTGGATTATCGGGCCGCGCCGGTGCCCACGCAAAGCTCCAAGGAAGAAGATTTAAGCTGGCGCCAGCTCTTCATTTTTCCCCAAACCTGGGGACTTGTCGGCGCGAAATTTCTAAGCGATTCCGCTTGGTATTTTTATCTGTTCTGGCTGCCGAAGTATCTTTATGACGCGCGCGGCTTTAACGTCAAAGCGGTCGGCTACTTTGCCTGGATTCCCTACGCCGCTGCGGGAGTTGGCTGCCTGGTTGGTGGTTGGTTCTCCGGCTGGTTACTTCGCCGGGGACATTCGCTGAACGTGGCGCGCAAGATGGCGCTCGGACTGAGCGCCGCGCTTATGCCCTCTATCATTTTTGTCACTCAGGTGCCTGTGGCTTTTGCGATTGTCCTATTCAGTGTGGTGTTCTTCGGCCAGCAATCGTGGTCTACGTTGATCATGGTTTTGCCTGCCGACTTATTCCCGCGCAAGGTTGTCGCCTCAGTCGCTGGGCTGGTGGGATGCGGCGGCGCAATCGGCGGCAGCGTGTTCGCGCTCCTGGTAGGCTACCTGCTTGATCATGGCCATGGATACGGAATCGTTTTCTCTATTGTGGCAACGCTGCACGTCCTGGCGTTTCTTTTAATTCTTGTGACCATGGGCGAGATGCGCCCTGTCCATCTATCTGAAAGGTAAACGCAAACCGCATGAATCATCGAAGATCAAGAAAAACATTACGATAGAATCACTTCGCTGCCCAAAAACAGATCTCAAATGGTGACACGGCGATCCTTTCTAGAATTAACGGCCGCTGGCGCCGTGGCCACCAGCTTAAAAAGCCAGGACTCTTCTCCCTGGTATCGGACAGCAGTCCGCTGGGGACAGACCAATATTACTGAACGTGACCCAACCCGCTATGACATCGGCTGGTGGCGCGAGTACTGGAAGCGAACGGCGATTGAGGGCGTCATTATCAACGGGGGCGGTATCGTCGCTTACTATCCCAGCAAGTTTCCGTTACAGCATCGCGCCGAATTTCTGAACGGGCGTGATCTGTACGGTGAGTTAGTCGCAGTGGCACGGCAAGATGGCTTGGCGGTAGTCGCTCGCATGGATTCGAATCGAACCTCAGAAGACTTCTATCAAGCGCATCCGGATTGGTTCGCCAGGAAGCTCTCGGGGGAAGTTTATCGCGCGGCCGATAAGTTTGTCACTTGTGTCAATAGCGATTATTATCAGCAATATCTTCCGGGCGTGCTTACAGAGATCATTGAGCGAAGCCATCCAGACGGCTTTGCGGATAACAGTTGGAGTGGGCTGGCACGCGAGAATATTTGCTACTGCGGAAACTGCGCTCGCAAATTTCGAGACCTCCATGGCAAGCCCTTGCCATGGGCGAAGAACTGGGACGACCAAACTTACCGCCTCTGGAACGAATGGAACTACGCACGACGCATTGAGGTGTGGGACCTGAATAACCGCACAACAAAATCGACCGGCGGCCCCAATTGCCTTTGGATGGGCATGAACAGCGGATCAATTACGTCTGAAGCGGAATCTTTTCGCGACCTTCGGAAGATTTGTCAACGGTCTGAAATGCTGTTGCTGGATCATCAGTCAAGAACGGAATCGACAGGCTTTCAACAAAACGGCGATGCTGGAAAGCTAGTGCACGGAATACTGGGCTGGGATAAGCTTGTGCCGGAATCCATGGCCATGTACCAGGCGCCCAGCCATCCTGGCGAAGTTTCCTTCCGCTTAACAAGTAAGCCTGCTGACGAGGCTCGTCTCTGGATGTTCGAGGGCATCGCGGGCGGCATCCAGCCCTGGTGGCATCATGTCGGCGCCTATCACGAAGACCGGCGAATGTACAACACAGCACCGCCCGTGTTTCAATGGCACAAAACGAATGAGCGCTATCTGGTGAATCGAACACCGGTGGCTACGGTAGGCGTGTTGTGGTCTCAGCGGAATACGGATTACTTCGGCAGAGACAACGCCAGAACCCTGGTGGATCTGCCCTATTACGGCTTTACCCAGGCGCTGATCCGCGCGCGTATTCCATATTTGCCTGTTCATGCGGATGATGTAGCAAAGGAACCGGGGAAGTTTGCGGTACTTATACTGCCCAACGTGGGTGTCCTTTCTGACGATCAATGCGCCCAGTTGCGGCAGTACGTGCAGATGGGCGGATCACTCATTGCCACCGGTTCAACCAGCTTGTTCGATGAATGGGGTGAGCCGCGCCGCGATTTTGCATTGGCCGATCTCTTCCGTGCTCACGCTTCGAAAACCATGACCGGCAGGAAGGCGACCGCGGAGTCTGTGCATTCGTATTTACGTCTAGCGCCGGAGCTCAGAGCGAACGTTTGGGGGCCCAAAGCGGGAGATGAACCAGTCGCATCGGGTAAAAGACACCCGGTGCTTCGCGGATTTGGGGAAACGGACATTCTTCCTTTTGGTGGAACGTTAGACGACATTCGGCTTGATCCGGACGCCCTCGTTCCCCTGACGTATATCCCCCCGTTTCCAGGGTTCCCGCCGGAAGAGTCATGGATGCGCGAACCAAAGACGAAAGTTCCCGGGTTAGTGCTGAGCCAAAATGGCAAATCTCGCATCGCCTATTTTCCGGCGGAGATCGATAGCCGGTATGGCCGGGATAATCTTCCCGATCATGCCAACCTGCTGGCAAACGTCGTCCGCTGGACAACAGAAGGCCGCGAAGTTTTGGACGTCAAAGGTCCGGGCTTATTGGATTGCCATCTCTTTGCACAGCGGGACTGCCTTATTCTCCATCTGGTGAATCTCAGCAATGAAGCCGCTTGGAAGGCGCCGATGGAGGAATTGATTCCAGTCGGGCCGGTTCATGTCGGCGTGAGGCTTACCGGCGAAGTCCATGGAAAATCGGTGCGCAGCCTTGTCTCTTCCCAGGACATTACAGCCACGGTGGCTGACGGCTGGGCCAAATTCGATATCGTATCCATCGCCGATCACGACGTGCTGGTCATTCGCTAGCGGCAGAAAAAGCTAAATTATGATGCCAAAAGCCATTTTGCTTCTTACCGCAGTATCCGCCATGGTGGCGGCCGACTTACCGCCGCTTGTGCATTTGGCGGCGCCCGGCGTATTTTACCGGCAATCGGAAGATGAAAAGCGGATTATCGCCACCACAAGCTGGGTTGAGTTCCGCGATTTTCTGGTCGTGATCGATGCCAACTATCCTTGGGGCGCGCGCGCCATCATTCCTGATATCCGCAAGACGACAGCAAAGCCGATACGGTTTGTGTTGGATACTCACTATCACGCCGACCATAGTTACGGGAACGGCGAGTTTGCGGCATTGGGAGCCACCATCATCAGCTCGGATGCAACGGCCGCCGATTCAATCGAGAGAAACACGAAAGGCTGGGCGCAAAATACAGATACGGGAGTCTTCGATCTTAAGCAATATTCGCAGGTGCACCCTCAGCTCACCTTTCACGACCGGATTGCGATTGACAACGGCGTGCGCCGTTTGGAATTTATCCGTTTAGGTCCAGCGCATACCCGCGGAGACGCTATCGCCTGGTTGCCCACGGAGAGAATCGTTTTTACCGGAGATTTGTGCACCACGCGTGCGCAGAATAACCTCAGCGATCCCGGTTTTGATCCATACGGCTGGCTCCGGGCGCTTTCCACAATGGAGGACCTGAATCCGGCCATCGTCATTCCCGGACACGGCATACAGGGCACCATCGAATCTCTGCGCGGCCAACGAGCTTATCTGGCCGCCATCATTGAGGCGGTCAAAGACGGCATTGCAAAGGGCGACAGCGTGGAACAACTCCAAAAATCAATCAATCTGGATGCGCACAAGCCATGGTCCGCTAACGAGAAGCGTAATTCTGCCGCGATCGCAGCAATCTATCAAAAGCTTAAAGAGCGGCATTCGCAATAGCATCTGATATAGGATTGAAGGCGGATTCCAGTCCCTCTGTGAGGTGATACCGGTGTTTGTTCGCCACGTCTGCAAGAAATTCGCACTGTTGCTTCTTGTGCCTGCCTGCTCGCTTATGGCGCAAATCAGCCAAGCGAGTCTATCCGGAACGGTTCAAGATTCCACCGGTGCTTTAGTTCCGGGCGCCACGGTAACAATAAAAGACAAAGGCACGGCGCTAACTCGTGCGGTTCTTACGAATTCCTCTGGCGAGTATTCGATTCCCGATCTTTCGCCCACGGAGTATTCGCTGACGATCGCGATGAACGGCTTCAAAAGTGTGGTGGTGGCAAGCCTGACGCTTCACACGGGCGATAAAAGCACATACAACGCCGCTCTGGAAGTCGGCGCTTCCAATCAAGAAATCACGGTGGATTCGGCGGTTCCATTATTGAATTCCGAGTCCGCCGAAGTCAGCCATTTAGTGCCCCCAAGCCAGGTTTCGGAACTTCCCTTGAACGGCCGCAACTTCTGGGAGCTCACGCAGCTTACACCCGGCGCTACTTTCATCCCGCGCGCCCAAACCGCGCAGTTTAACGGCAGCGAGATTCGCGCCCGCTCGGTGAACGTCACGGTGAACGGTCAGAGTTACATTTTCACGGGCTGGTCGCTGGATGGCGCAAACGTGACCAACTTCGAACTGGGCGGAACGCTGATCCAGCCGAACGTAGATGCCATTCAGGAATTCAGCGTGGCGGCCGGCAACATGTCGCCCGAATATGGCCATACTCCAAACATGATCAACGCGTCATTAAAGAGCGGGACTAACTCTTTTTACGGATCGCTATTCGAATTCCTGCGCAACGACGACCTGGACGCCCGTAATTTTTTCCTGGCCAATAAGATTCCGTTAAAGCGCAATCAGTTTGGCGGCACCATCGGCGGCCCCATCTGGAAGGACAAGATTTTTTTCTTCGCCGACTATCAAGGCACGCGGCTCCGGCAGGGGACGGCGTTCAGCGATGTCGTTCCCAGCGCGGCGCAACGGGCGGGCATTTTCTCGAAAACAATTACCAATCCTTTGACGCACTTGCCGTACGCGAACAATGTCATCCCGGCGTCGCAAATCGCGCCTCAGGCGCTTACACTGCTGACGTATTTGCCCTTGCCGAATGTTCTGCAGGGATCTACCAGCCGGGATGTGTTTTCGACGGGAACGCCGATTAATCAGGACGAAGGCGACATGCGGCTTGATTTTCATGTCAACGACAAAAACTTGCTGTTGGCCAGATACTCTATCGCGAACAGTACCGAATTCAACCCCAACCCATTTCCCGCTCTGCAAGGAACAGAGCTACACAGCAGCGCCCAGGATTCCACGATTCGCTGGACCCATATTTTTACGCCAAAGCTGCTAAATGTGGCACAGGTCAGTTATTACAATTCGCCGTTCACCTTCGGCGTGGTTCTTCCTGGCTTTAATGAAACAGCAGCGGGCATCCTCGGTTTCTCAGACCCTGTGATCACGCCCATCCAGAGTTTTCCAAACATCAGTCTGTCAGGCTACCAGGGTTATCAAGGCTCGCCATCCGATCAGCGTCCGAAGCATATCGTGATTCACACCTGGCAGTATTCCGACGGGCTGACCTATACCCTTGGCAAGCATGAATTGAAATTTGGAATGGAATGGATGTATCGCCGCGATGCCTTTACCATCGGCCAGAACGCAAACGGTAGTTTCAGTTTTGTCGGCACCTATACGGGCGACGCTTTTGGCGACTTCCTGCTCGGTTATCCCGATAATGCCAGCCGCAGTCCTTTCCAAACTCTGCAGGGTTCGTACGATAATTTCAAAGCTTGGTATTTCAATGACAATTTTAAAGTACGGCCTGGCTTAACTATTAATCTGGGCGCCCGCTATGAAATAAACCCTTTCTTTAAGGGTATTCGTGACACGCGCACTGGTTTCGATTTCCAAGCGGGAAAGATCATTGTGCCCAGCGGCACTCCTCAGAACGCTCAGCCTCTGACGCCTAGCCTGTTGCAATTGTTCGCCGACCGAATTGAATTTACTAACCAAGTCGGCCTGCCCACTTCGGTATCGCCGGCGGCTCATGGCGATGTAGCGCCTCGCATTGGACTCGCCTGGAATCCGCGCAATTTGCAAAAGACCGTGGTCCGCGCAGGTTATGGAATCTTCTACACGTTTCCGGACACAAACCTGATAAACAACACCGTTGTGACTGTACCTTTTGTCGATAACGTGACGCTGTTCAATGACCGGCCCCCCAATGCTCCTTCTCGCACTATCGGCAATTTCTTCCTGGGCGCGCCCATCGCCTCGGCGAATCCAAACCCGGGCCAGCCCTGTCCCTGGGGCGTCGTCTTGATCTCTTGCAATACGCCGTCTGTAACCTCTGCTCTGGCCCACCTTCATCAGCAATACACTGAGCAGTGGAATTTCACCCTGGAACAGCAGCTCGCGCGACGCGTTGCTTTGACCGTCGCTTATGTTGGCAATTCCACTCTTCACCTTCAACAAGGTGTGCGCCGCAACGATCCTCCTCCGGGTCCTGGAGCTATCCAAGGCCGTCGGCCATTTCCCCAGTGGGGTCCCATCGGACTGCAAGAGTGGGGCGGAGTCGGAAACTACAACGGCCTTCAAACATCGCTGGATGTTCGCGACTGGCACGGTCTGACTCTCTCCGGATCTTACGTCTGGTCGAGATGCATGGACAATGGTAGCGACGAAGCCAGCGCGCCTGCCACGCAATTGCTGGGCACTAACTATGCCCCGTGTGACTTCAACCAGAAAAATACAGCCACCGTCAGCTTCAATTACGCACTTCCGTTCGGCAAGGGCAAGAAATTCGTGAGTGGCGCAAATCCGTTGGTCAACGCTGCACTCGGCGGGTGGCAGGTGGCGGCTGTGAATACTTATAAGTCGGGCTTGCCGTTCACACCAACCATCACCAACGACCAGGCCAATACCGGCGTCGGGAGCCAGCGTCCTCACCTGGTGGGGAGTGCCCACGTGCAAAATAACGTGGGCTGCTGGTTCTACGTCGCCGCCAACTCGGCTTGCGTCGCCGCTTTTCCCACCGCCACCAACGCGTTTGTCGTTCCCAAACTTTACACTTATGGCAACTCGGGCAGGAACATTCTTCTGGGAGACAGCCTGAATCAGTTGGATTTTTCAGCGATGAAGGAATTCGGCCTGACAGAGCACCAGCGCCTGGAATTCCGCGCAGAGCTTTTCAATCTCTTCAACCATTCCGTTTTTGCACTTCCGGGAACGAATATCAACTCGTCTTCCGGCGGTCAGGTGTCGTCCACTTTGAATAGTAATCGCATCATCGAGTTCGCCCTGAAGTTTTATTTCTAAGCTGGGTTCCATGAAGAGCATTGTTCTTGTTCTGGTCTTAGGTATTCCGCTGCTGGGACAGCTGGGGCGGGTGGGTGCGCCCAATGAAGCAAGCCCTCTTGCGCGAGACTCCGCAGCCATCGCGGCGGGCGAAAACACGTTCAGGCAGCTTTGTACCGGTTGTCACGGACGAAGGGGTGAAGGCGGCCAAGGCGAGGGAAAGGGTCCGAACCTGGTAAATAGTTGGGAGGTGCGAAGGGCCTCGGACAAGACTCTGATTCACTTTATCCACGACGGCGTCAGCGGCACCGCTATGCCTGCTTTTGGGCTGCCGGATCAGAAGATCCGCGAAGTAGCGGCCTTTGTCCGCAGCTTAAACGCGCCGGCTTACAGCGTTCCCGTTACCGGCAATGCGGACGCGGGAGCTGTCCTTTTTTCCGCTAAGGGCTGCGCCGGATGTCACATGATTCGCGGCCTCGGTGGCTTCTTAGGCCCGGATCTCAGTGATATTGGAGCCAAACGACGCTTGGCCGAAATACGCGAGGCGATTCTAAATCCCGCCAAACTATCGACCCAGGGTTATCGTGCCGTTATGCTAGCGGACGCTGGCAAACCCGTTAGAGCCATTCTCAAGCAGGAATCGAGTTGGTCGCTTTCCGTTCTCGACGAGCATGGCAAGCTTCATTTGCTGGAAGGCCCCAGCATGCGGACCTTAACCGCCAGAGATGAGCAGTGGATGCCCTTGAACTATTCACAATCGCTAAATGAAAATGAGCTGCAAGACCTTTTAGCTTTCTTGAGTAAACAGTCTCTTGTGCCGCCTGCGCAATCTTCGGGTGAATCTCCCGCCCCACCAAAGGAACCAAATTGAAAAAAGTTCTGCTTGCTCTCTGCGCCGTCGCGAGCCTGCACGCACAAGTAACGCAAAACGATTTGCAACACGGGCCGGATCAGAATTGGTTGACGTACATTGGCGACTACTTCGGTCAACGAAATAGCCCTCTGAAGCAAATCAACACAGCCAATGTGAACCGCCTGGTTCCCAAGTGGGTTCATCATTTCGCTGAAACCGGCGAACTGGAAACGGTGCCGCTCGTTTTCAACGGCGTCATGTACACCACCGGCAGTAACTCCGTTTACGCGCTGGATGCCGTCACCGGCAAAGAAATCTGGCACTACCAACCGCAAGGCACGCACCGCAGGGCGTCTAATCGTGGGGCCGCCATTCTAGGTGACCGTATTTACATTGAAACTGGTGATTGTCATCTGATTGCCCTTGAGCGGAACAGCGGAGCGGCCTTCTGGGAACACGATTTCAGCGACCATAACAAAGCATATTCCTGTACCGGCGCGCCGCTCGTTGTTAAAGATAAGGTTATCGTCGGATTGGCATCGTCTGGAAAGGCCTGCTATATCGCAGCGCTGTCCGCCGAAACCGGTGAGGAGGCATGGCGCGTCTGGGCGGTACCTCACGCGGGCGAAAAAGGAGCCGACACCTGGGGTAAGCTGTCGTTGGACTGGGCCGGCGGACCTACCTGGACAACCGGAACCTTTGATTCGCAATTAAACCTGGTGTATTGGCCGACAGGAAATCCTTGGCCTGATTTTGACGGGACCAGTCGCCCCGGTGACAATCTCTTCACCGACTCAATACTGGCCATCAACCCGGACACTGGCAAGGTGAAGTGGTCTTTCCAATTCGTTCCACACGATACTCACGATTGGGACGCCAATGAAACCCCGGTCCTCTATGATGGTGAATTTCGTGGCAAGCGGCGCAAGCTTCTTCTCCAAGCGAATCGAGATGGCTTCTATTACGTACTTGACCGCGAAACCGGAGAATTTCTTCACGGCGTTCCCTTCGTCAAGGAATTGAATTGGGCTTCCGGATTAAACGACAGCGGTCGCCCCGTTACTCTGGCGAATACCGATCCTTCGCCGGCAGGCGTTCGTGTTTGCCCATCGGTACATGGCGCTACCAACTGGTGGGCGCCTTCGCTCAACCCAGAGCTGGGGCTGTTCTTTGTCGTGGCGCTCGAAGAATGCGAGATTTACTATAGTTCCGTACAGCAACCCGTTCCCAACGGCGGTTATCGCGGCACCGGTCACACTTCTATACCAAGCGAACCAGGATCGTTTTACTTGCGGGCGCTGGACGTGACTACAGGGAAATTGCGCTGGGAGCAGCGCATGCCCGGTCCCACAACGATGTGGGCCGGAACGGTTTCCACGGCTGGCGGAGTGGTTTTTTCGGCCGACGACGACGGTGACCTGATCGCTTTTGACGAACGAAACGGGAAAGACCTTTGGCATTTCTACATGGGCGCTAATCTTCACGCTTCACCGATGACTTTTTCCGCCGGCGGCCGTCAATACGTCACTATTGCTGCAGGGACCGATGTGTTCACCTTCGGTCTGATGGATTAACGCCTTATCAAGGCACAAGAAGACGAATGGTGCCGTCGGCCTTGTTCATCACATACAGCTTTCCTGGTTGTCCCAGATTGAATCGCATGTCTGTCCGCGTCGCTGGAGTTCTGCCTTGCAATTTATTTTTTTCCTGAATAAGCTGCAGCAGCGTTTTCGTGGTTCCCTTGTCATCGAACAAAATACGGCGAATTGAATCTTGCCCTCCCTGCGGCAGGTTGTCAGCATCGACATAAAAAATCTCGCCGCTGGGATTGTCCCCAAAAAGCAATTTGTTCGTAAGCTGCTTCGGCGTGCTATCGCGATACGCGACAATTCCGGTGATCGCGACGCTGCCCTGGAAAAGCGGATCGGTGTGATCGAATTCGACAATCGGATAGGTAACCGCCGGATCGCCGCGCGGGTTTTCCGTTCCAACTTGGCGCGGGCCATAAGTGAAACTGCCCTCCCAGATGCTCCAGCCCAGATTCGCGCCAGGCCGCACCAGGGTGACTTTTTCGATAACGTCCTGGCCAATGTCGGCTAAGAACATATTGCCGTTCTTAGCGTCCCAGGAAAACCGCTGGGGATTTCGGCAGCCATATGCATAGATTTCGCCGAGGGCTCCAGGTTTGGGATTTTTGACGAAAGGGTTTGTGGCAGGAATGCCGTAGTGCCCGTTGGGGCTATTTGAGCCTAACGGATCAATCCGTAAAATTTTGCCGAACGCGGAAGAAAGGTTCTGGGCATGTTTGTACGGATCTCCGCCGCTGCCCCCGTCGGCCACGCCCACATAAAGGAGGCCGTAATCTTCGCTCCCATGAGTTGCTTGCGGACGGAAGGCAATCTGTCCTCCGTTGTGAATCGAGAATGGCTTCGCCGTTCGAAATAGTTCGCGCGGCGCGCCGCCGTCGTAAGTGGCGGCCTCGGGATTTTTCGCCGTCCATTCCAGCAAAACGGTATCATGTGCGTGGCCTTCGCCGTTCGGCAAGAAATCCGCTTTCGCCGTCATGTTTGCGCTGTCGGTGTACGTGTAAAACTTGCCGTAGCCGCGCGCGCCGGGTCGATTAAAATCCGGATGAAAAGCAAAACTCTGGAAGCCGCGATCATGACCGAAGGATTGGACGTTGACGCCCCACTCCGGCCCATTGATATCTAAATATGGCGTGACCGTTTTGCCGTCATAACTAACGGAGTAGATCGGTCCTTTCATCGTGTTGACGAACAGGCGATGAGTGCCTGGTTCATTGACGAGCAGCATGAGGCGCGGAGCCTCTTCGCCAGAGAAAGGAATCGCCGCAAACTCCACCAACCTTACCGTGATGACCCCTTCCACCGCTGGAATGGGATTGGGAAACGGATTTTTGGTGGACTGACTTCGCGCGTTCAACGCGATCAGGATCGTTGCTTGCACCAGATAAAGTATGCGCACGACGTAAAGCTTGATCATTTCTTTGGATTCTACCCAAGCGGGAATGTTTTCGGTGCGCTCTTGTTACAACGCAGCGGCCATTCTAATAGTGTCGTCGCTCGGTTATGGAGCCGTGCCGACTCCTCTCAAGCCCATTTTCCGGTCCGGTGAGCACCACCGCCGGCTGCTTAAATCAAAGCGACTATGCCGGGAATGGACATCGCAATTTAAAAACAGTCGTCTGCAAGGCAGCGACCTGGGGCATTACTGGCATGATGACAATCTGGTCAACATGATTCGAATCCTGGTGTTGGCCGTCGGGATCCGCCGCGCGTCGACACCAAAGGGCTTCTGGCCATCATTTTTCAAACAAACTTACTCTGATTGGAAAAGCTGCGAGAGTCGGCCCGGTAAATCCGAAGAGAAATGTGTAAACCAGACGAAAACATCCTTCTTTGTGAACGCCGGCACTAGAAATATTTCCCAACTCGCCACTTGCCTTTTCTTGCCGGCGTCCCGGACAAAGGGATTCAGTTGATTACTCAGGGTTAGTCATCTGGCATTAGGAAATCCAGCGAAACAGGGTTTGCGGAGATCCGGCAGAGTTATAGAACTGGAACGGCGGAATAGGAGGCCGCCGTCCAATGAAAACAAAGAGTGCAAAACAGAAGAAAGTTTCTAAGCGCGTTCTCCGTCTTCCCGATTTGGATCACGCAAAGCTCTCGGTACTAAACACCCTACGATCACCTGAATCACAACGCGCCTATCGAATTGCTATTGATGATTTTATTTCCTGGTATTGCTCTGAACCCAGAATCGCGTTCAACAAAACGGTCGTGCTTCGTTATCGTATTCAGCTGGAAGCGAGACATTTTGCGTCTGCCACAATCAATCTGCGATTGGCCGCAGTTCGCCGTTTGGCTTATGAGGCAGCCGATGTCGGTTTGCTGAGCCCAGACTTGGCCGCAGGAATTCGGCGCGTCAAAGGGGCGAAACGAGTGGGCGCTCGGATTGGGAACTGGCTCAGTGCCGACCAGGCTAAGCGGCTTATCAACTGTCCCGACATTGAGACGTTGAATGGAAAGCGGGATCACGCTATTTTGGCTGTCCTGCTTGGCTGCGGTCTTCGCCGTTCGGAAGCTGTCCACCTGACCATCGAACATCTGCAGAAACGGGACGAGAGTTGGGCGATTGTAGATCTGGTTGGAAAGGGAGGACACATTCGCTCGGTTCCGGTTCCTGATTGGGTCAAGGCGGCAATTGACTCATGGACGACGTCGGCGAAGATACAGTCTGGCCGGCTATTCCGAGCCGTCACCAGGCAAGGCTATATGTGGGGCAATGGAATCACAGAAAAGGTTATCTGGCACGTGGTGCGACGGTTCGCACTCAAAACAGACCTCGGCAAAATCGCACCTCATGACTGTAGAAGAACCTGCGCCAGGCTGTGCCATATAGCTGGCGGGGAATTAGAGCAAATCCAATTTCTGCTTGGGCATGTGAGCGTCGAGACCACTGAGCAATATCTTGGCTGCAAACAGCGATTTCGGTCGGCAGTCAACCACAAAATTGGGATCGAACCTGGCGAGACTGAGAAATAGCGCTTGTCGCTTCGCTTGGACGCGAACGCCACTTGCCAGGCGTTTAACGGAAAACATCGATAAACGCTGCGCCGTTAGATCGGCATAGGGGCGGCGGTCACCCACCGACCCCTGCCGCACCACCGTGCGTACAGGTCCGTACACGGCGGTTCGAGAAGTTACACTCTCAGCCCTGTGTGTGGGGCTTTCCAATGCCTACTTCGAATCCGCTTGGTCTTCCCTCATTCATCGACCACGCCTTTGGCTCGCGCGAGATACCAGGGACCAAACGTTCCAGGGCTTTGGGCGCAATCGCGCGTTTGACCTCCGGACCGCCTGTAAAGCTGAACCCGAGAAACCGCCTCTCCTGCGGTCGCGCTACCGCGCTCTTTGTCTCATTCACCTTGAGTTTGAGTTTTTGCGTGATGAATCGCGTGATGCTTGTCATCACCCGTTGACCCGCCCGCTCGCTGCGAACGTAAATATTACAGTCGTCCGCATACCGAACGAAGCGACGCCCACGGCACTCTAGCTCCCGGTCGAGTTCATCGAGCACGAGATTGCTGAGCAGTGGCGAAAGCGGACCTCCTTGCGAAGTGCCTTCCACGCTCGGGCGTCGCATAATAAGACGAGCCTCCGAGTCGAAGGAACGGATAATCGACACGGTCTCAGGTCCGTCACCGTCGGGCGTATCCAAATCGATCAGCCAACATCTCGGCGAAGCTTTCGCTAAAGACCCGGATAGACCGCAGTGCGTACCTCGTAACCGATTTAAAAATGAGAATGGAAAGCGATAAAGCCGATACACCATAGCCAGAGCGGCTGCCACGCCAGGGTTGCTATTCGGCCCACGATATCTTTTTCACTTTAATTTATCCATTACCGTTTTTCTCGCCCCACTACAAGCTTTGGCGGCCCGAAACTGATATCAAATGCCTGGCCGTCCCGAACATCTTGGGAAGACTCCCGGTCTTCAGCCGTCTTGACATCTACATGGACGGCTCCTGACTGAATTCGTTCAATATGAAGATCGAACAGCTGACCGAAGGCGAATACCCGATCAAGTTGCATGCGTGACCAGTGCTGAGGCAAATGGGGAATCACACGGAACGAAGCCAACCCGGTTGGTTCTATACCGAAAAGTCCTTCAATGTAAATCCGGGCATAGAGAGCGCTTTCGGCAGAAAGGTGTGCTTGGTCGCCCTCTGGATGAGCTTCGACGGCATACGGAACGTGTTCACCGAGAAGCCGTTCGCGCGTGTAGGAGGTGAGACGGACCAGGGCTTCGTTCGGCGCTCCGGCTTGAAATAATCCACGCAAGGCATACAGTGTGCTACGGTCCCAGAACTGTTTGTCCCCTGATTGCGAGACCAATCCGTTAGGTGTCCATAAGCGGCTCAGAAGAGCATCAATGGTGCCCTGGCGCGGTCGAGAATGCCCATGGTGAGAGGCAGGCAAATCCAGTCGCGAAGGTTGGTATTTCCAGCGTGATAGCGATAGGTACGGAACCCTTCGATGTTGGCACCAAAAGATCGCTCAACGGCTGAACGCAGCAGAGTAGCGCGTGCTTCGTAAGTGCGCGCAGTATCGATCTGGCCTAGACTGCGGGCCAAGGCGGCTGCGGAGACTAGCCCGCCATAAGCGAGCGTCGAAGTGGACAAGTTAGCGTGACCAGTTGGAAGGCGGCCTTCCATTTCGTCGGTGTCAGACTCAACTATCCCTCCGCGTTGGTTTTGCGCCTACAGTATTCGAGACACCAGCTTATCTCGGGCCAGAGTGCTTCCGCCACCCTATGATCGCCACGGGCGAGAGCGAAACGCGAGGCGCCATAGGCGATCATGGCTGCATCACCGCGATCGCCGAGCTTCCGCATAATGACATCACCTTCGACTTCAAGCGAAGAAGGCAGCGGCTTGAAGTCCGGATTCATAGAGCGGCCGAAAGCGAGATAGGCGTTTAATGAAGCCTGATTGCCTAACGGATAGCCCAGAAAAGGAAAGAATGGGCCGGCATATTCAGCCTGGTCATTCGCCCAGATGCCAGCGTAATAACGGCCTCCACAGGGCGAATGGATCGGCCCGAGCTTGGAATCAAAGATGCTTTCGGAAGCACGAATTTTAGCGAACTGAAACGCACGGTTCAGAAT
>JALYVD010000321.1 GCA_030853405.1 Acidobacteriota bacterium
GTTTTGTTGGATGGGAATCCACAGCCTGAACGGGTTGACGAAGTAATCCGTCTGCTGCCGCTACTAAGCTCGGTGTTCCGGCAGGAGCGGCTTGCATTCATCTCTTCGGGCCACGAGCAGATTGCCCGGCAAAATGCCGCGCAAGCAAAGGAATTGGCCGATTCGCTCGATAGTCTTCGGATTGAGCTTCAATCTGCGTTAGCTTCTCAGCGGCAGCAGATGAAAGAGCGGCAAAGAGCTGAAGAGGAACTCGCGCGGTCCAACGCGGCATTGCAGCAATTCGCGCATATGGCCGCTCATGATTTACAGGAACCCCTTCGTACGGTTAGCAGTTATGTCCAACTCCTAAGCCGCCGGCATAGAGCCGAATTGACTGGCAATGGCCAGATGTTTATTACTTTCATTACGGAAGGGACGCACCGGATGCAGGAGCTCATCAGCGGACTTCTCAGCTATGCCCAAGTCAGTGAAAGCCCTGTCACGCTGGCCCCTGTCGAGAGCGATGCGGTATTGAGGTCCGCTGAAGCGGATTTGCACGCGGCCTTTGCGGAAGCGGGGGCAACTCTGACGCGCGATACACCACTTCCAGTTATCAAGGGCGATGCGACGCAGCTTGTCCAACTCTTTGAAAACCTGCTAAGCAACGCACTGAAATACCGGTCGGACGCGGAGCCTCGTATTCACGTCACAGCCCAGATCCAGAAGGATGACGTCCTATTTTCCGTCAGTGACAACGGAATTGGTATCGATCCCAAGTACCACGAAACGGTCTTCGGTTTATTCAAGCGGTTACACGGTAAAGAGTATCCGGGTACGGGTCTTGGACTGGCAAGTTGTCAAAGGATTGTCGAACGGCATGGGGGACGGATTTGGGTTGATTCCCAGGTAGGCGTTGGTTCAACTTTTCGTTTTACGCTCCCGCGTTAGCAGGATCATTCCCGCATTTAAACCGAACGGGCAAACCGCGCATCCAGCAAATCCAATTCGCGTTCGAGGGTTCGCAACACCTCGTCATGAATCTGATCCTCATTTCGAAGCCTCAGCACCACCCCCCGCTCCACCGCTCGAAGCTTATGCCCCAGTAGAAATAATGCTTCGGCTTCATCCTTTGCCGTACTCTGTGAATCTGTGTCAGACGATTCGAGCAGAGTCAACTGACGTTGATAATACCCTTCCATCGCCTTCAGAGCCTCAACACTAGAATTTGAGTCCGCTCGCATCTGTTCTATGGCCTGCAACGCTCCGGCGATCATCTCGTGACGCGCTCGCGTCTCCTCTTCGTGGCTGGCCGAGTATCCACCAAGCCCGAGCCGCCGAATCAGAGCCGGCATGCTCAATCCCTGCACTACCAAAGTGGCGAATATTGCGCAGAAGGTCAGAAAGATAATCAAGCTGCGCTGCGGGAATGGCGCTCCGCTGTTTAGTCTCACGGGCAGCGACATAGCCGCCGCTAAAGCAAGCACGCCTCTCATTCCCGCCCACCCAACTAGAAACACTAATCTGGGCGAAAGCCTCTGTTCACGCCTGCGCAGCACATGGTGCCTGATCTTCTCCGATAGCCACGCGCCGGGAAACACCCACAACAGCCGGAGCAAAATCACGATCGCGCTAAAGATTGTTCCATCGACCAGCAATTGCGTCCGCGTCAGGTCGTGGATGTCGGCGAGAATCGCCGGAAGCTGTAATCCCAGAAGCAGGAATACGAGCCCGTTCAGAATGAAATCGAGCGTTCTCCAAAATGCCGAGGCTTCGATTCGCGCGTTGAGGGAGTAAAAACCCGAACTGCGGCGTCCCAAATAAAGCCCACTGGCGATCACGGCCAGCACTCCGGAACAATGGACCGACTCTGCCACTAAATACGTAACGTAAGGCGTGACAAGACTGATGGTGATCTCGACAGGCGACTCGCTGATCCGGCTTTGAAAAAAGTTCACCACGACCCCGACAACAAGTCCGATGAACACCGCCATCGCGATCAGATAGAAGAGTTGTCCCGTGCCTTGGAGCAGAGTCGGCGTAACACCCGTGACAACCATCGCGGCCGTAAACTTCAGCGCCAGCAGTCCGCTGCCATCGTTCACCAGACTCTCCGCTTCCAGAAGATCGACTATTCCACGCGGAAGCCCCAGCCGTTTTGCCGTACTGGTGGCGGCGATTGCGTCGGTTGCCGCCACGACCGCGCCCAGCACGAGGCCGAGTTTCCAATCGAACCCGGGAATCATGGCGCGCGCCGTTACGGCCACACCAAAGAGTGAAAACCCCACCAGCCCGAAGGCAAGCATCACAATGCTGACCAGATTGTCCCTGAAATCCCGCCACGAGATGTGGAAAGACGCCGAGAAGAGGAGCGGTGGGAGAAACACCAGAAACACTACGTTAGGATCGAGCGCCACCCGTGGGATGTGGGGCAAAAAGCTTACGAATAAGCCCCCAATCACCATCACAATCGGGTACGGGATGTGAACTCGCTTAGCCAGCACCGCAAGGAAGGCGACAAGCACAAGCAGCAACAGCACAATCAGCTCGAAATGTGTGAGGCCGTTTATCTGCAATGAGCGCTCTCGTGGATCAAGATAGCGCAGCAACTCTGCCGCTTCGACATGCTGGATTTGCGAGGAGCCGAATACGCCTTTGGTCTGCTAATGTGAGGGCGTGAACCTGCCCCGATGCGCTGGCATCCTGCTCCATGTCACTTCACTTCCATCCGCTCACGGGATCGGGGACTTCGGTCCCGAAGCCTTTCGCTTCGCCGATCAACTGGCCGCCGCCGGACAGACGCTATGGCAAGTGCTTCCGTTAGGTCCGATCGGCGCCGGCAATTCTCCCTATCAGAGCTTCTCGGCATTCGCGGGAGAACCCCTCCTGATCAGTCTTGAACTGCTGGCCGAAGAAGGCGTTCTGACCAGGGACGATCTGAAAGACGCTCCGGCATTCTCGACAGCTACTACCGAATACGGGCGCGTCGGCGAATGGAAGCTCCCCTTACTTCAGAAGGCCCACCGCAACTTCCACAAAACCGCGTCCAGCGCCGCCCTGCATCTGTTCCGGCAATTTGTAGCCGATCATACGTTGTGGCTGGACGATTACGCCCTGTTCGTTGCCCTGAAGGACAAATTCGGCCGAGACAAAAGCTGGATTGATTGGGACGAGGACCTGGTACAACGCAATCCCGCAGCGCTCGCCGATTATCGCGATGAACTGCAGGAAGAAGTCGAATGTCAGAAGTATTGGCAATTCGTTTTCTACCAGCAATGGGACTCTCTGCGGCGGCACTGCTCCGAACGCGGCGTGCGCCTCATGGGAGACATTCCCATTTACGTATCGCACGACAGTTCCGACGTTTGGGCGCACCCCAAGCAGTTTCTGCTGGAGAATAACGGAAAGTGTAAAGCAGTTTCAGGCGTGCCGCCGGATTACTTCAGCGAAACAGGACAGCTCTGGGGAAATCCGATTTACAACTGGAAGGCCATGGCGCAGTCCGGCTTTCAGTGGTGGATCGACCGCTTCCGGGGAACCTTCCGGCTGTATAACGTTTTACGTGTAGATCACTTCCGTGGATTCGAAGCGTTTTGGGAAGTGCCAGCCAAAGAAGAAACCGCCGTCAATGGCAAATGGGTGAAAGCGCCCGGCGAGAAGCTTTTTTGCGCTGTGACCGCTTCACTCGGCCAGCTTGAAATCATCGCGGAAAATCTCGGAGTGATCACGCCCGAAGTGGAAGCGCTTCGGCACAAGTTCAATTACCCGGGAATGGCAATTCTTCAGTTTGCCTTCGGCATCGAAGGGAACGCGGCCGACTATCGCCCGCATAACCTGGAGCGCGAAGTGGTCGCTTATACGGGTACGCACGACAATGACACCGTATTGGGCTGGTGGGACAGCGGCGGCGGCGATAGCACTAGAAGTGAAGAGGACATCCGCAAAGAGAAAGAGTTTACGCTGAAGTACCTGGGGCAGGGCGAAGGCCCGATGAACTGGAAGATGATCCGGGCTTTGCAGGGATCGGTTGCTCAGGTGGTGATCATCCCGATGCAAGACGTGCTGGGACTCGGAAGCGAATCGCGCATGAATCGCCCGGGTGTCGCCGAGGGCAATTGGGGCTGGCGAATGCTGCCAGACGCCTTCACGGAAGAGTTTCAACGGCATCTGTTGGATTTGGCCACCGTCTACGATCGCGTGCCCCGCTAAAAAGGAACTATCAAACAAGAAGTGATGCCGACGACGAAGCCCGAACTCGTACGCCGCTTCGACGTCAAACGCATTCGCAACGGCATTGCGGAACGGGTTCTGGACAGTGTTGCCACAGAAGAGCCGCTTGAAATACGCCTTAGCTATTACTTCAAGGACATGTGCACGACGACTAACCTGGCCGTCACCATGCGCACGCCCGGTCACGATCGGGAATTAGCCGCCGGCTTTCTATTAACCGAAGGCATCGTTCGAGAACGCGACGACATTGTTGACGTATGGCAGATGGGGATGGAGCCGTCCGGCGAAATTCTAGTGGAACTCGCCAAACACATCGACGTAGACGCGTGGCGTCTTGCCCGCAATAGTTTTGTTAGCGCGAGTTGTGGGATCTGCGGCAAGCGAACCCGCGAGGCGCTTCGGCCACAAGTTCCTTCACTTCCCCAAAGCACTCTGACCCTCAGTAGGCAATTCATCGCTAAGTTGCCAGAGCTATTGCGCGGACATCAAGAGGGGTTCGCCGAGACGGGCGGTCTGCACGCGGCGGCGCTAATAAACGCGAGCGGAGAGCTGGAAAGTAGCTTTGAGGATATCGGCCGTCATAACGCGCTCGACAAACTGATCGGGCATCATCTTCTGGCCGCTGGATCGCCGCTCAGCGAGCATGTAATATTTCTCAGCAGCCGGAGCAGCTTTGAACTTGTACAGAAAACGGCTATGGCGGGCTGCCCGATACTGGCGACGGTTGGCGGTCCGTCCAGCCTCGCCATCGAAGCCGCGCGCGATTATGGACTGACCCTCATCGGCTTTGTTCGCGAACAGCGCTTCAACGTGTACTCGGGCGAGTGGCGGATAAACTTGTAATCGATGAAGCTGCGTTTTCGAGATAACAGCCTACGGCTCCGCGTGAACCGGCGGGAGGTGCAGGCGCTCGCCGCGGGAACCGCTTTAGCCGAATGCGTCTACTTCCCGGGCGGTTCCACTCTCTCGTACACTCTTGAACCCGCGGACCATCCCGGCCACCAGGCTTCGTTTGAGCAAGGCCGTATTCATGTTTACGCCCCCGGTCAAGAAGTTCGCCAATGGGCAAGCAGCGAGGCCATCGGGCTCTACTTTGAACTTCCGGCGGGAGAGACGCAATTGCGGATCGCGGTCGAGAAGGATCTGGAGTGTGTGGAGGCTTCACCGGACGAATATGATCCGGAAGCATTCCCGCGCGAATCGATAAAGAACTGCTAAGACTGCCTTCCGAATCGAATTTGAACTAAGGTTTTGGCCGATTCCGCGGATCGAGCAGGACGACAACCGGCTTGTGCGCTGTTAGCTCGTCTTCAGTGAACCAGCCCCAGGCTGCGATGATGACCTGGTCGCCGACGTGCGCGCGGTGAGCGGCTGCGCCGTTAATCATGATTTCGCCGGAACCGGCGGGGCTCGGGATAACGTAGGTTTCGAAGCGCTCGCCGTTGGTGACGTTCCAGACATTCACGCTTTCGTGAGGCGCAATTCCGGCCGCTGCCAGCAGATCCGTATCGATAGCGATAGAACCTTCGTAATGCAGATCGGCTCCGGTGACAGTTGCGCTATGGAGCTTGGCGCGTAGTAGCTTGCGGTACAACTCTTCTATTTCCTTTCGTTGGCGCCCGGCCAGGAAACGTTGTCGATCAGGCGTGTGGCGCCGAGCCAGATGGCGGCGGCGATCAGCACTGGGCCGTCGATGCGCTGGACCGGTGCGAGCGTGCCGGGGTTGGTGACTTTGAAATGTTCAACCCGCACTTCAGGATAACTGGCGAGGAATGCGGTTGCCGCCTTTTCGATGTAGTCCGCGGATCGCTCGCCGTTGTCGATCGAGTAAACTGCGTTCCCAAGTGCGCCGGACAAGACGGGCGCGATTGCGCGTTGAGCAAGTGTCAGATGCTTGTTGCGGGAACTGAATGCCAGGCCATCCGGTTCGCGAACGGTCGCAACGGAAACGATTGTGACCGGTACGTTCAGGTCTGCAACCATGCGGCGAATGATGGCGAGTTGTTGGGCGTCTTTCTCGCCGAAGTAGGCACGGTCCGGCTGCACGATGTTGAATAGCTTCAGGACAACGGTGGCGACGCCGCGAAAGTGGCCGGGCCTGAACTCTCCACATAAGTGCTGGCTGAGAGCGGGCGATTCTACGAACGTGAGTTGTTCATGAGGATAGAGATCCGCCGGCGTCGGCGCGAAAACCAGTTCGACTCCGGCGGCGGCGCAGATTCCGAGATCCTGCTGCATGGTGCGCGGATAGGCTTCGAGGTCGTCTTTGCGGTCGAATTGGAGAGGGTTGACGAAGATGCTGGCGACGACAATATCGTTTTGGCGGCGTGCGGTTTCGAGTAGCTTGGCGTGACCGGCGTGGAGCGCGCCCATCGTGGGGACAAACCCCACCGATGCGTTCAGCTTACGGAACTGATCAAGGTGTTGGCGAAGCGGCGGGTTCGGCTATGACTTCGGGCAATTTCACCATTCTTTCCCGGCGGGAGGGAATTGCCCGGAGCGTACTTCTTCGGCAAATGCGCGGACGGCTTGCGAGATGGCGTCGCCGATAGATGCGTACTGTTTGGCGAAAGTTGGAGCGAAGCCGCTGAGCCCAAGAATGTCGTTGATGACGAGAACCTGCCCATCGCATCCAGCTCCCGAGCCGATGCCGATGACCGGGATCCGTAGCTGCTGGCTGGCGGAGCGGCCGAGTTCCGCGGGCACGCATTCGAGCACCAGGGAAAAGGCTCCCGCAGTTTCTAGGGCGGCAGCATCGGACAAGAGGCGCTGTTGCTCTTCGGGCTGCTTGGCCTGTCTGCGAAAACCACCGAGGACGTGGATCGATTGCGGAGTTAGCCCGAGGTGGCCCATGACGGGAATCCCGGCTGAAACGATGCGCTCGACGGTGGGGGCGATCAAAGCGCCGCCTTCCATCTTTACGGCGGCCGCGCCACCCTGCTGTATCAACCGGCCAGCGTTGCGGAGAGCCTGCGCGGGACTGAGTTGATGGCTGAGGAACGGCATATCGGCGACGATTAGCGCGTTCGGCGCTCCCGTTCGTACGGCGCGAGTGTAACGGACCATATCATCCATCGTGACGGGCAGAGTGGAATCGTAGCCGAGTTCGACCATGCCGAGCGAATCGCCCACCAGCAGCATGTCAATAGCGTTTGAATCAGCCAGGAGCCGTGCCATCCAGGCGCTATAGGCCGTAAGCATCGTGATCTTTTCGCCGCGTGCTTTCTTGGCCTGGAGATCGGGGACACGGAGAGGTTTTTCCGGCTTGCTCACGGGGACTTGACCGTGATTTTAGCGTGGCGCGGTACGAACGCCCGAATCGGACACGATTTCATTGACCCAAGAAAAATTCTTGTGCTAGCGTAAAAGTTTTAGGAATGCTCCCGAAGGGCGTGGTGTGTTCGCCCTCGTAGGCAGGTTCGATTACCAGCTCCGCGTCAGAAATAGGCTTGATGGACCAGACTCTTCACTCTCTTGGCAATCTCTTCATAGAGTCCATACCGACGATCGTCTTTTTCGTCTTCCTGACCTTATACCTGAAGGCTGTTTTCTTTGGGCCGATGGCGAAGGTGCTGGAGGAGCGGCGGCGAGCGACCGAGGGTGTCCGGGAGTTGGCTCGGAAGGCTTTCGAGGCTGCCGATAAGAAGGGCACGGAATTCGAACACGCTCTGCAAATTGCGCGGGTACAGCTTCATCAGGAGCACGAAGCGCTAAGGCGCACCTGGTCCAATGAACAGACGGCGCAACTGGTTGCGGCGCGTGCGGAAGCGGACAAGAAAATCCAGGAAGCCCGGCACGAAATTGCCGAAGAAGTGGAGCGGGCGCAGGCCCAGCTCAATCTGCAAGTTGAATCTCTCAGTGAGCAGATCGCCAATTCTTTAATGCGCCGGAGAGCCGCATAGTGCGCCGCCGATTGCTTGCGGCGTGCATTTGGGGCGGACTGCTGTTATCGGTTTGCTCTCAGGCTGCCTTCGCTAAGGGTTCGGACGAACAAATATCCGAGCCGGCCGGCGACATGAAATGGAAGGTCATCAACACCGCGTTATTCGTGATTGGCCTTGGATATTTGCTGCGCCGGTCCGCGCCAGCTTTCTTCAATGCGCGGTCCGCCGACATCCAGAAGGCGATCCAGGATGCCACGGGATTGAAAATTGAAGCGGATTTCCGCTACTCCGAAATCGACCGCAAAATGGCAACGCTTACTGAGGAAATCGGCAGAATGCGGGCGCAGTCGGCGGCAGCGATGGAGCGCGAGCACGAGCGCATGCGGCAGGACACGGCGGTTGAAATTCAGCGGCTGCAGCAGAATATCGCGGCGGAGCTAGAAGCGTTTCGCAACGAGGGCATCAGGAAAGTCCGTCGGCAGACTGCGCAAGCGGCTTTCGCGTTAGCGGAGCAGCGGTTGCGGGACAAGCTGGCGGGCAGCGAGTCGGATGACCTGGTCCGCGATTTCGTGCAGCTTGTAGAGCGGGGCAAGAACTAAATGACCGGCGCGCTCTCGACACATTACGCAAACGCTTTGACGACTGCGGTCTTTGCGCCCGATGCGGGATTGTCGCCGCAGGATGCCGTTGCCCAGCTTGCTAATGCCGAAGCTGTCATTACGGGGTCGAAAGACCTGCAACTGGTGTTGTTATCGCCCGCGGTCAGCAAGAGCCGTAAGATTGCCGTGGTTTCAAAGATCGCCGATGTTTTGGGGCTGCACCGGATTGTGCGCAATTTCCTGTTAGTGGTCGTGACGCACCGGCGCACGCACGAACTGAAGACCATCCGGCGGGAGTTTGAGCTGGCGGTGGATGAGCGGCTTGGATGGGTACGAGCCGAAATCACTTCGGGCCGTGAGTTGACGGCGGCACAGCGGGACGAGGTCGAGCGCGCGCTCGGCAGCAAGCTGGGCAAGTTTATCCGGGCGGACTACACCGTGGACCCGGCAGTGCTGGCTGGTGTTCGGGCGCGGGTGGCGTCCAAAGAATACGACGCTACTTTAAGAGGCATGTTGGACGACATGCGCCAGCGCCTCCATGCAGGTTTTTAGAAAGCTAAAGTTCAGGAAATTATGGCTCAGATCAGAGCAGATGAAATCTCGCGTGTCCTTCTTTCGGAGATAGAAAACTTCGATGCGGTAGCAAACGTTTCGGAGACTGGTTCGGTTATCAGCGTGGGCGACGGCATCGCGCGCATCTACGGCCTTGAAAATGTCATGGCCGGTGAGTTGGTGGACTTCGGGTCGGACATCGTCGGCATCGCATTGAATCTTGAAGAAGATCAGGTTGGGGCGGTGCTGCTGGGTGATGCCAGTGTCGTTAAAGAAGGCGATCAGGTACGCCGTACGGGCCGCATTATGTCGGTTCCCGTTGGCGAAGGGATGATCGGCCGTGTAGTGAATGCGCTGGGCGTGCCGATTGATGGCAAGGGACCCATCGACACAAAGGCGCTGAATCCGCTGGAGCGGCTTGCCCCGGGCGTTGTGGACCGTCAGCCGGTGAAGCAGCCGCTGCAAACGGGGATCAAGGCCATTGATGCGATGGTGCCGATTGGGCGCGGACAGCGTGAATTGATCATTGGCGACCGTCAGACGGGTAAGACGACGGTTGCGCTCGACACGATTATTAATCAGAAGGGCCAGGACGTCATTTGTATCTACGTCGCAATCGGCCAGAAGCGGTCAACGGTAGCGCAGGTGGTCAAGGCGTTGGAAGAGCACGGTGCGATGGAGTACACGATCGTCGTGGCCGCGACAGCTTCCGATCCTGCGCCGATGCAGTACATCGCTCCGTACGCGGGTTGCGCCATTGGTGAGTTCTTCCGCGATTCGTCGCGCCACGCTCTCTGCGTTTACGACGATCTGTCGAAGCACGC
>JALYVD010000015.1 GCA_030853405.1 Acidobacteriota bacterium
GAATTCGCTGGGCAGTGTGTTGAAGCCGCCGGTACCCCAACGTGGTCTGGATGTTGCTTCGGTCTTTAGAAGCGGATCGCCGCCTTGAATCAGGCCGTTTGCCAATACTCGGAAGAAGGCGGTCCTGTCGTAAAAGCCCTTCTGAGAATAAGACAGGAATTGGGCCACATGTTTGGGCGCCTTTTCTGGGAAGAACTGAATCCGAAAGGAACCGAGGTCTGTGGTGACAACCGCTTCGACGTCCGCCGCGTTCTGGGCCGATGCCAGGGGAGTGAACGCCGTAAGCAAAAACAGGCACGGGTAAGTGCGCATGCCTTTCATATTAGGTAAAGGGCCATGGCTGATTAGTTCGAGCTCAATCGCGGCTTGCGCTCGCGCGTTTCATCCAGGCCGAGTTCGAAGCGTGGGCGTGTACATCGACTGTTCTTGAGCCTCAGGCAGTGCCTCGCAGTATGAGAGTGGTTCGCGACGACCGTTCGAGTTCCACGATCCAAAGCGCGTTCCGACGCAGGAGGCTGTCTACTTCCGAGAGAGATCGGCGTTGTGGACGGTAGAATAGCCTGATTATCCAACATCTATAGCCATTGCGGTTCGGCGCGGGCCGCTCTTGCTTACTGCAGACCTGCTCTAGTCCACGCGAGCTTTTTACTACCCGAGTTCGCCTGCAGCTCCAACCTGAACACTTGGTCCCATACGCACTCGCTCATCCCGCTTCGGAACGTTTACACCTTTTACGAGCAGCCACAGGCACGTCGCTAACTCTCCAATGAGGGCAGGAAGCACAATGGCAGGGAACATCTTGTGCGCGAGTGAGGGGGCAAGAAGCAGCGCAAAGCTGTTGATCAAGTAGCACAACCCGGCAATCGCTTGCAAAACGCCCAAGCTCTTTGGAAAATAGCCCGATCTAAATATTAAATACCCAACAACGAGGCAACTAACGCCAAAAATATGAGGCCGACGCCAAAGCCGTATTCATGCAGCGTGAGAGAAAGAGGATGTTCTGCTATCCTCTCCTGCGTGGTCTGGCTAAAACTCTTTACTCTCTTCGTACTCGCTTCAATTTGGAATCGGAACGGATCGGCGCAGAGCACTACATTTGAAGGCTATCCCGCCGCCGCGCTTTCAAACGACAAGATGGAATTGAGGTTAATGGTAAAAGGCAGTACGCTCGCCAGCATCGTTCTTAAAGAGGACCCCGAAAAACTCAACCCTTTGTGGAACCCGATGCGAATGGCGCGCGAGTCGGGCCGACCGGCGCACTTCGACGGTGGCGCTGGTCTCTTCGTTTGTGTTGACGGATTCGGGCCGGTTTCGCCCGAAGAGAACGCCGCGGGATTGCCGATGCACGGCGAAGCTCACGGAGAGACATTTGAAGTCAGGTCAAGGAGGGAAGGCACAACCACGTCGGTCACCATGCGAGCAAAGCTTCCCATTGTCCAGGAGGTATTCACTCGCACCTTTCGAATTGTTGACGGTGAAAGCGTCGTCTCGGTCGAAAGCGAACTTGAAAACGAGCTCGGGTTCGATCGCCCAGTGAATTGGGCCGAGCATGCCACCATCGGTTCACCCTTCCTCGAGTCAGGTGTCACCGTGGTAGATCTTTCCGGTTCACGGTCGCGCACTCGGCCCTATGAACAGATTCACAACGGCGAAACTACCCGCCGGCTAGCTTCCGGGCAGGACTTCACCTGGCCGCTTGCCCCAGGTCTCAACGGTGAAGCCATTGATTTGCGCCAGACACCTGAAAATTCAAACTACCTGGACCACGCAACCACCCTTATGGAACCCGGTCGCGACCTGGAGTGGGCTACGGCGCTTAACCCGAAGAGGCGGCTTCTGCTCGGCTACATCTTCCGGCGGGCGGACTATCCGTGGCTCCAGTATTGGGGCAACTATCCGTCAACGGGAAAATTCGCTCGCGGTATGGAATTCGGAACCCAGCCTTTTGACGTGCCGAGGCGGGAGACGGTGAGCCCCGGGACAATGTTTGGCACGCAGACTTACCGCTGGCTGCCGGCAAAGTCGAAAATCACGACGCGATTTGTTGTATTCTACACGCGCGTTCCGGAAGGTTGGCAAAAAGTGGATGACGTGCGTATCGAAAAGCGCGAGATCGTCGTTGAGGATCGGTCGGCGCACAAACAAGTACGGCTTGCGGCCACGGTCAATCTGCAGCCCTGAGCGGTTTTAAGAAGATCGTTGCTAACCTGCTTTCGCGAGCGCCGCCGGCTCCGGCTGCCTTCGCAGTAGGTCACTCCGTTCGCAGCGCCTGAATCACGTCAACTCGGGCTGCCCGCGCGGCGGGTATCACCGACGCAGTCACGGCCGCAATCAGCAAGACGAGTGCTGAGCCGGCCACGGGCAGCACGCCCGGCGTTTTCAGGTCTGCCAGGAAAGTGCCGGCCAATTGCGCCAGCCCAAACCCGCAGGCAAAGCCGACCGCAAGTCCGCCGATGGCC
>JALYVD010000053.1 GCA_030853405.1 Acidobacteriota bacterium
CCGTCGCCGCCCCGCCCCACCCGGATCTTATTCTGCGTTACGAGGTACACCTGGCGCCCGGAATCATCCTCATACTTAATCTCCGCGAAGACCGGCTCCGCTGTGCGCCGCGTTTCGGGAGCGACAATCGTGGACGTGCCGCGCTCCATCAAGGTCGTCTTCGTGCCGCGATATCCAGGCTGCGCGGCCTCGTTCAGTTCCGAATGAATTTCAACGTCGCCGCGCGGTACTTCCGGATGTGAAAGAAGCTCAATATTCCAATCGTTACGCGCGATTTTGTACTCCTTGCGGCCCTTCCCGCGCCGCGCATTGAACTCACTAACCCGGGAGCGCAGGGCCCGCTTTGCGTCCTCCACGATCAGCTCGAAAACGCCGCTCAGGTTTGAATGGTCCTCCGGATTAAGGTAAATGGTGAAAACGCAGGGCAAAAGAACGGTGTAGGCCATCTCGAACTGTCCTAATTCCATGTTGCGGATCAGTTCCGCAACTATGACATTGCCGTTGAACTTACTTTCGCTCAAGCTCCCCTCTTCCGATAAAGAGACGCGCGCCCGCGATTCGCGTTCCACTCACATCCGATGATGAACTGAGATGACAGTTTCGAAAGCAAGCAGACTTCCCTCCGAGCCCCGCTGGCCGGTTATACTGGCCGTGATCGCAACAGCCGGCCTCTTCCTATCCCTGCCAGAACGGCTCACGCCCGGACCTACTTGGGTCGTTGTGACCTTGATTCTAGTCCTGTTGGCTTTGACCGTGGTAACGCATCAAACCGGGCGGCACACAGTCAACCGGGCGGTCGGCCTAGTTCTTTTGGTGCTTATTACCAGCGCGACGGTTTGGTCGCTCGGAACTTTGATTTCGGGGCTGCCCGGCAAGAAAGAAGCGCCCACCGAGTTGCTGCGTTCCGCCGTGGCGCTTTGGGTCAGTAACGTGCTCGTTTTCGCGTCCTGGTATTGGAGACTCGACGCCGGCGGCCCCCACAGCAGAGATCTTCGCGACGCGCACACGGAGGGCGCGTTCCTCTTCCCTCAAATGGTGCTTCCGGGTGCACAGAAACGTGGCGCCACCGCCTGGAAACCGGGATTCGTAGACTATTTGTTTTTGGCTTTTAACACCAGCACAGCCTTCTCTCCAACCGATGTGCCGGTCTTATCGCGCTGGGCTAAGTTATTGATGATGATTCAGAGTTGTATCTCGCTCGGAACCATTGCGATCCTGGCCGCTCGCGCGATTAATATCCTGTGAGCACTGGCTTCTGAAAAACATGCGCGTATGTCTGTTCGACATGCCAGCCGAATTCGAGCAGCGGCTTTACTCCCACGGCAAAATCGATTACCGTCTGAACGAAGTCCGCACTGGTGACTTCCGATTTCTCAAGCGGCTTCGAGACAACCAAAGACGTCAGTTTCAACCACGGTCCAAACGACTCTCCGGCATAGTTCTGAAAACCGCGCGGCATCGTCGATAGAGAGTACTCGGTTTTAAGTTCGACGCGTTGCGCAAACTTCTCAAAGGCCCGCGGCTCTTTTACGATCGCTTCCCGCCAGGCATTTAACAACGGCCGTTCAGGCTGCCATACTCCCGCGGCCAGCAGCGACTCCTCCGGCGAAATGTGAATGTAGAGCATGCAATTCGAATCCCCGAAAGATCGCTTGAGTTCGGCCGCGACATGAGTCTTATAGGGAAGCTTGCTCTTACTGAAACGAATGTCGCGGTAAACGCGCATCACCGGACTCTTCTCTTTGGGATGCAGCGGTACGCCCTTAGCCCGGCATCCTTCCGCGGCAGCCAGCACGAGCGCCTTCATCGGCTCTTCAACATGCCGGATATAAGAGTCCTTGCGCTCGCGAAACCAATCGCGATCGTTGTGCAGTTTCAATTGACGAAGGAAGCGAAGGCCCTCTTCGGGAAATCCGTTGAATTCAGCCGGCATCAGGTTTTCGGAAGCTTGCTGATATCCCAGCCGCCGCCGAGCGCTTTGATCAATTGTACGCTCGCGTCCATGCGCCGGCGAAGGAGGTCTGCATCCGTCCGCTCGTTTTCTAAAGCAATGGTTTGCGCGGTAATCACTTCGAGGTAGGTGACCAGACCGCCTTTGTAGCGATTTACCGAAAGATCGGCGGAGTTCTGTGCGGCCAGCGTCGCCTCGTGCTGTTTGACTTGCTCCTGCTCGAGAATACGCAAAGTTGACAAGTTATCCTCCACTTCCTGGAATGCTCCGAGAGCGGTCTGACGATAATTGGCGACCGTTCCTTCGTAACCGGCTTGTGCGATCTGCAACTGCGCGCGGCGGCGGCCTGCGTCGAAGACCTCTTCCGCCAACCCGGGACCAATCGCCCAGAAGCGGCTTGGCCACGCAAACCAGTTGACGATGCTGCCGGACTCAAAGCCGCCGGTTGCCGTGATCACAAGATCCGGAAAGAAAGCGGCACGCGCAATGCCGATCTGTTCGTTCGCCGCCGCCGCCTGCCGTTCGGCGGATGCAATATCGGGCCTGCGTTCAAGCAATTGCGACGGAATACCGACCGGGATCGCGGGAGGTTCCGCTTTCAGCGGCATCCGGGGAAGGCTGAACCCTTCGGGCACCTTACCGATCAACACGGCAATCGCGTGCTCATAGTTCGCGCGGGCCGCTGCAACGTCGATGTCCTGCGCCTGCGTCTGACTCAATTGCGTCTGCGCCTGCGCGACTTCGGCCTTCGACGCTACCCCGCCCTGAAAACGATTCTGAGTTAACTGCAGAGCCCTTTGATACCCAACCACATTGTTATCGAGAATTTCCCGCTGCGCATCAAGGCTGCGCGCTTCGAAATAATCCACGGCCAGATCGGCTTGAAGTTCAAGTTTGACGTTTTCCAGATCGGCGGCTGATGCTTGATACTGCTCGCGAGCGATTGTGATGGAGCGGCGAATGCGTCCCCAAAGGTCGGCGTCATACGAAGCTGTGACGGGGAAGACGAAAGTGCCGTACGTCGATCCCGGCCGTCCTGTAGAGCTATTGGCCGATGTGCGAGTTGGCGTGATTCCCGGTCCCACGCCCGCTTGAGGAAACAGAAAAGACCGATTGTATTGGATCTCCGAACGCGCTTCCCGGAAATTCGCTTCGGCAACTTTCAGGCTTTGGTTAGCGGGCTCAACCTGGGCTTCTAAGGCGCTCAATTGCGAATCGCCGAAGAGTTCCCACCAGTTGCCGCGTATCTGCGAATCGGCGGGCTGCGCCGTTTTCCAGCCTGCGGACTCTTTGAAGGCTGCCGGGGGTTGCTCGCTATAAGCGGGCGCAGAGGGCACCGACGGCTTCGTGTACTTCGGCCCGACCGTACAACTTGTTAGAACGCAAGCAAGCGCGAGAACTGTGAATAACTGCTTCATGGGGCGACTCATTGAGCAACCTGGACCTGCTCACCTGAAACGATAGAATCACTTGGATTGACGACCACCGAATCGTCCTTTCCGATACCCGAGAGGAGCTGAACTTCATTACCAAAATCCCTCCCCATGGTGACCGGCAAGAGTTGCGCGCGGCCGTTCCGCACGACTGCGACTCGCAGGCCCTCCGAACGGAACAACAAAGTATTCACAGGGACGGTGAACGCTTCTATTTTCGACGGCAGCTTCAGATGTACCGAAGCATACGAGCCCGGCAGTAATTCGCCCGTTGGGTTCTTCACATCGACTTCCACCAACAGTGTGCGCGAAGCTGGATCGATGGCGTTTGCGTTCCGGACAACTTTGCCGTGGAAGGGGCGGCCCGGAAACTCAGTCAACGTGAGATCGGCGGTAACCCCGGGTTTGGCGGCGCGCTCATAGACTTCGGGCACGTTCACAAACACACGAAGAGTGGAGGTAGAAGCTAGATGGAAAAGCTCTTTACCAGGAGTATTCGCACCCGCGTTGACCAAGGCTCCAACGTCTATATTTCTGGCGGTGATGACGCCATCGAAGGGAGCGTAGATCTTCTCATAAGAGACCAACTGCTCCAGGCGTCTAACGTTCGCCTGCGCTGAACTGACCGTAGTTGTCTTCGCGGCCGCATTCTGCACGGCGTTGTCTACATCCTGCTTGGCCACTGAATCCGTCTTAAACAGATTGTTGTAGCGGTCCGCGGTGATCTGCGCCAGTTTCAGATTGGCTTGCGCTGTTGAAAGATCTTCTTGCGCCGCCTGCAGTTGCTGGTTTGTTTCAGGACTCTCGATGTCCGCGAGCAGCTGACCCGCTTTGACATGGGCGCCAATATCGGCGTACCAGGCCTTCAGATAGCCGTCCGTACGAGCCCAAATAGGCGTTTCTATAAAGGCCTGAACATTACCCGGGACAACCACTTCCTGCGCACCCTCGGTAAGATGCGGATGCACAACCGAGACCGTCGGCACCGACATAGCCACAGTGGTTTGCTGTAGTTCGGTATTAGCCCTCGCACGCTCCCGCAAACCCACAAATATAACCAAACCGAGGACGACGGCTGCGAGGATCACGACAACCACCAGCCCTATGAGCGACTTCCCCGCCGGCTTCTTTGGCTCGGGTGTACCAGCCCCGGATAGTTCCGGCGCGGGTGTATGAGATATCTGCGGCTCTTCAGCGATAGTCATTTCATTTTCTTCCATACGTCAGGCCTGTAAGGATTCAATCCCGGTTTCAACATTGCGAGGAGTGCCGTCCGTTCTGCGCGAGCGGTGAAGCAGGCTGAAAACAGCGGGAACAAAGAAGAGCGTGGCGACCGTAGCGCAAATCAATCCGCCGATAACGGCGCGCCCCAACGGCGCGTTCTCTTCTCCGCCTTCACCCAGCCCTACAGCCATCGGAATCATGCCGATGATCATGGCTAAGGCCGTCATCAGAACAGGGCGGAATCGTGTGGACCCGGCCTGAAGAGCCGCTTCGATTGAACTTCCATGCAGGCCCAACTGCTCTTTAGCAAAGCTCACGACGAGAATGCTATTCGCGGTGGCAACGCCCATACACATAATGGCTCCCATCAGAGCCGGGACGCTGATCGTCGTGTGCGTGATAAAGAGGAACACGACAATTCCTCCCAGCGCAGCAGGCAGAGCAGTGATGATGATGAACGGATCGAGCCACGACTGGAAATTGACCACAATTAACAAGTAGATAAGGACGATCGCGCCAACGAGTCCTGCCAGAAGACCGATAAACGACGCGCGCATCGTTTGCACTTGCCCGCGTAGAATAATTTCGGACCCACGCGACAGATATTTCCGATTGGCGTCGATGACTTTGTTGATATCGTGACCCACCGCGCCCAGGTCGCGATCCTGCACGGAACCGTAAATATCCACGGTGCGGCGAATGTTATAGTGCGTCACCACGCCCAGTTCACTCTCACGGCTGATGTCGGCGACGTCGTTCAGGATCTCGGACTGTTTCTGCCCCGTGCTGCCGGTTATCGGAATATTCTGCAGATCCTGAATCGACTGAATGTCATACTGCGGCGTCTGCGTCACCATGTTGTAGCTAACCCCGTTCTGTGGATTCAGCCAGAAGGTTGGTTGCGTCTGTAAGCTACCGCTCAAAGACGTAAGCAGGGGCCGGGCAATATCGTTTTGCGTAAAACCGCTTTGGGCCGCCTTGCTCCGGTTTACTTCGACGTGCAGCTTAGGCAGGTTAAACACCTGATGGACGTGCAGGTCCACCGCGCCGGAAATGCGCTGCAACTGTGGAAGGATGCGGTCGGCAAATCGGCGGCTCGATTCTACGTCATTGCTCACAATTTGCAGATCGATGGGCGCAGGCAGACCGAAGTTTAGAATTTGCGTCACGATATCGGCAGGAAGCATGTAGAAAGTGACGCCTGGAAATTCGCGTGGCAAGTTCGCCCGAAGGTCTCGTACGTAGTCGGCAGTGGGCCGGTGTTTTTCAGCGAGGGTCACCAGGATATCCGCGTCGGCGGAGCCAATCTGTCCCGAATTGCTGTACGTCAGATTGATGGAACTGTAAGGAAGACCGATGTTATCAAGCACGGAAGAGAGCTGAGTTTTCGGAATCTCTCTTCTAATTGCGCTGTCCACCTGATCGCACAGGCGTGCGGTTTCTTCAATACGAGTTCCCGTTTGAGCGCGCACGTGCAGCTTGAATTGCCCCGTATCCGTATTCGGAAAGAAGTCCTGTCCGAGGAATGGCACCAGCAGCATCGCAGACAGGCAAACCAGCACGAACAGCGGCACGAAAAGCTTGCGGCGGTAAATCAACGTCGTGAGCGCAGCCTGATATTGCGCGCGTACACGGTCGAAACCCCGTTCAAACGCACGCTGGAAAAGCGTGAATGGATTTCTTGTTTTCTTGAAGTGTTCCTTTGTACGAAGCAGATACATCGCGAGGGTCGGAACAAGAGTCCGCGATAGAACATAGGAGGCGATCATCGCGAAGACCACGGCCTCCGCGAGAGGCACGAAAAGGTATTTCGCTACGCCGCTCAGGAAGAACATCGGCAGAAAGACGATGCATATACAAAGAGTTGAAACCAGCGCGGGTACCGAGATCTGCGACGCGCCTTCAAGAATCGCAGCGTGCAGTTCGCGGCCTTTCTCCAGATAGCGCTCGATATTTTCAATCGTGACCGTAGCGTCATCAACCAAGATGCCCACGGCCAGAGCCAGACCGCCAAGGGTCATGATGTTGATCGTTTCGCCCAGCGCACTCAGCACGATAATTGAGGTCAAGATCGAAAGTGGGATCGAGACGGCAATGATGAGGGTGCTTCGCCAGCTTCCAAGAAAAATCAGAATCATCAGTCCGGTGAGACAAGCTGCAATGATCGCCTCGCGGATCACGCCACTGATAGCGCCACGAACAAAAATGGACTGGTCGGCGAGCGGGTGGATGCGCAGTGCCGGCGGTAAGGTCGCGGCTACTTTCGGCAATATATCTTTAATGCCCTGCACGACATCGAGAGTGGACGCGCTACCAGCCTTCAAAATGCTGACCAGCACGCCGTGCTGCCCATCCTGGCGTACCATATTCGTCTGAGGCGCGAAGCCGTTCCGCACGTTGGCGACATCCTTGATATAGATAACCGAGTTGCCGACGACCTTCACCGGAAAATCGTTAATCTCCGAAATCCGCGTCGGGCTCGCGTTCATGTCAACGTCGTATTCAAACTGGCCGATCTTGGCCGTCCCCGATGGCAGGATAAGATTCTGCGCACTAACGGCATTTACGACGTCGAAGGGCGACAGGCCTTTGGACTGCAACTCCGCGGGATTCAGGTCAATCATGACCTGCCGCTGTTTGCCTCCATAAGGATAAGGAATAACGGCCCCCGGGACGGTGACGAGTTGTGTCCGGAGAAAATTCAGAGCGATGTCGTTAAGATCCTGCTCCTGAAGACCTTTACCGGAAAGCGCAAGCTGCAGAATCGGCACGCTCGACGCGTTGTAGGTCAGAATCAACGGTGGATTCACGCCTTGCGGCATTTGCTTGAGAATGGTCTGCCCTACGGCGGTCACCTGCGCCACTCCAGTGGTCGCATTCGCGTAGGGTTGAAGAAAGATCTTTACGATCGCAGTCCCGTTGAGAGTTGTGGATTCTATGTGATCGATATCGTTTACCGTCGTCGTTAGAACTCGCTCGAACACCGAAGTGATCCGGCCTTCCATTTGCGTAGGGTTCAGGCCTGAATAGTTCCAAATCGCAGCTATAACTGGGATATTAATATTCGGAAAAATGTCGGTGGGAGTGCGCAGAATGACAATAGGGCTAATGATCAGGATCAGCAGCGCTAAAACAATGAAGGTGTAGGGACGCGTTAGAGCTGTTCTGACAATCCACATAATAGGCGCGCAGGGGTCGCGGCCCCCCCACTCAATTGGACAGATTATTTACGGTACTGATAAGTTTCGGAAATCTGCAGAGAAACTTCCGCGGAATCATTCGGAAATGTGGCTAAATGGTATCGGTCTAAGAGAAGACGCCAACCGAATGTCAGTGGTAACGAACGATCCCCTCGAATTGCTCCCCAAGGGACGCGGCCGTCCGCGTGATGAGGAGGCAAAGGCCCGTATCCTGGAATCGGCGCTGGCGCTTCTTGAAGAAGCAGGTTTCGCCAATACAACGACAGACGCGATTGCCGAGCGCGCCGGAGCAAGCAAGGCCACAATTTACCGTTGGTGGCCGAATAAAGCCGCTGTTTTGATTGAGGCGCTCCGCCAACAGGTGGCCCAGGAGACGCCCTTTCCCGATACCGGTGACCTGAGACGCGACATTCAAGTTCAATTGCAAAACTTCATGCAGCTTCTTACCGGGCGTCGCGGACGCATATTCAAAGGCTTCATCGCGGCCGCTCAAAGCGATCCTGAATTCGCGGAAGCATTCCGGTCCGTGTGGATTCAGCCTCGCAGAACGGAGGCGAAGGCGGTTTTGGAACGGCACAAGCTTAACGGCGCATTGCCAAAGGACACGGACCTGGAGGTAGTAATGGATCTCATCTACGGGCCTATCTATTTCCGTCTGCTCGCGGGTCACGCTCCACTTACACCCGAATTTGCAGATGCGATCGCGGAACTGTCCTTGCGCGGGCTCATAAAGCCGGGCTGATCACGTCCTCGACACGTGAAATCGGCCAATTATCATCTTTGCTAGAGTGGCACATGAGCCTTTTTCGTAGGAAGCCTCTAGCGGCCATGCTGGCGCAAGCCAGCGAGCAAGGCGGACTGAAACGGACCCTCACCGCGAACGGGCTGATTGCCCTCGGCATAGGCGCAATCATTGGCGCGGGCCTGTTCGTGCGGACAGCCGCGGCCTCCGCCGAAGCCGCCGGTCCCGCCGTGGTTGTGTCGTTCATGATTGCGGCGATTGGTTGCGCCTTCGCGGGTATCTGCTACGCCGAATTCGCCGCTATGATTCCCATCGCCGGCAGCGCGTATACGTACTCCTACGTCACAATGGGCGAGTTTGTCGCCTGGATTATCGGTTGGTCGCTCGTCCTCGAGTACGCTCTCGGCGCTACCACCGTGGCCATCTCCTGGAGTGAGTATCTGAACAACTTGTTCAATGGCCGGATCCCCTATCAATGGTGTCATTCCTTCCTTCAAACCTCGACGGATGGAGTTCGCGGCATTATCAACGCTCCGGCGGTGCTGATACTGCTTCTGATTACGCTCATCCTGATCAAAGGCATTCAGGAATCGGCCGCCATTAACACGGTGATCGTTGTGATTAAAGTCGCCATCGTAATCGTATTTATCGCCATCGGCTGGGGATTCATCAATCCCGTTAATCACACGCCTTTCATGATCCCGGCGGGAACTGCAGGCCACGAAGGCACCTTTCAACATGGCTGGGGCGGCGTCCTTGGAGGCGCCAGCATCGTATTCTTCGCCTTTATCGGATTCGACGCCGTGTCCACCGCCGCGCAGGAAACGAAAAATCCCGGGCGCGATATGCCCATCGGCATTCTTGGTTCGCTCGCGCTTTGTACGGTCCTCTACATTCTGTTTGGATACGTGCTCACCGGCGTCGGTCACTGGCAGGAATTCTTGACAGTCGGCAAAGAGGCTTCTGTCGCCTACGCGATTCAGCACCACATGCCCGGCTATGGCTGGCTGGGCACGCTGGTGACGGTGGCCATACTGTTCGGATTTACCTCTGTGATTCTGGTCATGCTGCTGGGTCAGAGCCGCGTCTTCTTTACCATGGCGAACGACGGTCTGCTGCCGAAGATTTTTGCGGAGCTTCACCCGACCTTCCGCACGCCTTACAAAAGCAATGTTCTTCTCTTTATATTCGCGGGCGCTCTTGCGGGGCTCCTTCCCGGCGACATTACTGGAGACTTGACCTCCATCGGAACGCTCTTCGCCTTCGTGCTGGTCTGCGCCGGAGTATGGATCATGCGGCGCAAACAGCCTGATGTCCCCCGCCCTTTCCGCGCCCCGATGGTCCCCTTGTTTCCGTTACTCGGGATACTCATTTGCGGAGCCATGATTGTTGCGCTGAATCACCGGTCGCAGCTCGTTGCCTTTCTGTGGATGCTTGCGGGCTTGGTGGTCTACTTCGGATACAGCAAAGCGCATAGCAGGCTGAACAGGCCCGAACCAGTGGAGTCAGTTTCCAGATCGTAAGATTTGAATCGGCCCGAAGCTGCTGGTTAATGACATCTCACACCGCCCGCCGCCGATTGTGCCGTGAACGGCATCGCTCGACATCGAACCCGACGTTTCGAGCGGAAAATCCGTATGGATGGGCGAGTACGATGTCTTCGCCGTCACATTGTAGTTCGGGCTGCCGCTCAAGCGCACTCTGATCGCAGAGTACGACGTATGGATCTTGATGGGCTGACAGGAGCTTCCGCCCAACCCGCCGACCTCCACCGATCCGTATCGGTTATCAACTTGAACTGGACCGGAGATCGCGTTTAACACGACCGATCCAAAGCTCATATCCACCACTACCCCTTGCGCGCCATTCACGTTTACGCTGCCGTTCTTGTCCTCTATCGTAACCATTCCGCGAGCATTCTTGACCACCACCGCTCCGAACGCGTTCTTGATCGTTGCTGAACCGCAGTCCATCACTTTTATCTGGCCGTTCGTGTTGTTAACCGCGACTTCGCCCAGGTTGCCGCTCACCTCCACCGCTCCGAACGAATTGTCAAAATGCTGCTCGCCCTTGCCATCTCGGAAAGCAATCGCCCCGTGAGACGTTCGGATCTCCGCATTCGCTCTGAGCCCGGTAATCGAAACCGATCCGAAGGAACTCCGAACCTCAAGTGGTGCATCTTCGGGTATCGTCAATTCATAGCGCACATAGTAGGAAAAGTTGTTCAGACCGCCAGGATAATGAGTCCGGATAGAGACGCCCCCTGCGTTCTCACCCTGTATCTCTACCCGGTTCGCAAACTGCTCGGCCTCGTTCCGGTCTGGCCCCGATGTGTGTATCTCGGCATGAATCACCACGGTCCGCTCTGGATGCGTTCGGATCACGATATCGCCGAGCCTGTGCTCAATGGATACCGTGCTGCCGCTCGCGAGAGGAAGCGTCTTGTCGAACGCTCGAGTATACTCATCGCGAGCAAAAGCCGCGCACGCGACGAGAGCACCGAGCAGAACAGATCTAATTGTCGTTCGTAGCTGAATCACCGGTTAGAAACTCCCGCAGTGTTTGCTGCTTTTCCGTATATAAGCCGGCCAACTCCGTCTGCAAGCGAACATTGAAGCGGTTATGAGCGACATTGGCACGAGTCTCCGCTATCGCGGAATCCAGCACAAGTAGCTTCTCTCTGTAAGCGGCGCTCAGAGCGGTAGCCGGACGTTGAAGCTTTGGCTCCGCCAGCCGTGACAACTTCTGAATGGAACGGACGTAAGCGTCTTCGTTCTTCTCGACTTCCTGTAAAGCCCGATCGGTAAGGAAATCCTGGTTCGTTGGAACCACCGCCTCCACAACCGTTCCCTGCTTCGTTTCATTCACTTTGGTATGTCCCTTGACGAACAGCACCGTGCTGACGATCACCAGGCTGGCGGCAAGAGTCAGAACCCGCACATCCAGCCACCATTTGCGACGAGGTTTACTATCGGCGGCGAGCTGCGCTTTGATGTTGTTCCAGAGCGCAGGCGTCTCCCAGTCGCAATGCAGTTCCCTCGCAGTCGAAGAAATATTCGCCCATAGCTGGTACTCGCGACGGCACGCGGCACACGACTTCAGATGCTCCCGCGCTTCTGGCATCAGTTCTGGGTTTCGTAACGCGCGGTCCAAATCGCCGCATTCGAATTTCATATTCCCGACTCCATCAACATCCGTTTTAACTCGCGTTTCGCTTCGAAGAGCCACGCACGCGACGTGCCCTCCGGCACTTCGAGCACTCCCGCAATCTCGGAGTGCTTCAAACCCTCGACCTCAAACATCAGGAACACCAGTCTGTGCTTTTCATTCAGCCTCGCCATGGCCCGTTCCAGCGCCATCTTTAAAGGCAGTTTGTTATGCACCGGCACTTCTCCAACAACCGGGCTTTCCGCCTGCCGCTGCCGTTTGCGCAAGGCATCATAACAGCAATTCACCAAAATTCGGTAAATCCACGTAGAGAGCTGCGAGTTCTGCTCGAAGCCGCGCAAAGCTTTGTGAATCTTGATAAACGCTTCCTGCACCGCATCTTCCGCATCGGCCCGGCTGCCCAGTAAATGAAACGCGAGGCTCTTCATGCGGCCTGCGTACAAGCTATAAAGGTGCTCGAAGGCGCGCAAATCCCCCCGCTTGCAACTCTCTGCAAGCTCGGCGTCCGAGGAATTGTCAGAT
>JALYVD010000068.1 GCA_030853405.1 Acidobacteriota bacterium
CCAAAACCACCTGCGCTTTGAACTTCGGACTATGCTGCTTTCTCGTCGTTGTCATCAACTTCTCCTGTTAACGACTCCGCCGAAATATTAACTTATTGCCTGGTCTGATTTCTGGGGTCCACTATACTGCTCCTGACGACCAAAGGTAAGGTCTTCACACTCAAAACTCAAAACGATGGATCAGCTGGTCAACTACTCGATGCTGAAGCAATTCCGGACAAAGGAGGAAGAGTCCTCCCTGGTGGCCCGGTGATCGTTCTTCAGCACGCGAGTAAAGAATGATGTAGACGAGTGTTGCCAGGTCGGGCAGAGTGGCTGCGAATGCATTTGGATCGCAATTCTTCATGCTCGTTTGCTGCGCATTATTTTGACGTACGGGGATTCCGGCAGCATCCGTGAGGACATTTACTCTGGCGCACTTCCTCAGATAGACGGCGGCCGAGGTTGGCCAGGCAGGGCGGTCCAGACTAGTGTCCGGATAGCGAACCAACTGCTCACAACCGTGGTTCATACGCGTCCGAGCCTAGAGGGGCAAGATTATAAACTCAACTGAGGATTTATCCTCTCATGCGACTCACGCTTCTCGCCCTCATTAATGGCCTTGGCTGCGGTTGGCGCTCTTAAGCACCGGTCCACACTTCGTGGCATCCTCGTAGACGAGACTGGCAAGCCGGTGGATCTTGCAACCGTGCTCATTTTCTACGCAGGTCCAAAGCGCGGGTACAGCATCTACTGTCCGAGCTGTTTCCGATTGCGGAAAACGTGCCACTACGTCGGCCCGCTGACGCTACCCAGGACGTGGTTCCGTCCTTCCTCGTTCCGCAGATCGATGCATACCAGAGAGATCCAGCATTGTTATTGTTGAAAACGATTTCGTGATCGGAGCGGCTCTACGGTTAAGCTCTCGAAACGAGTTTGATATCGCCGCTATCGTAGATGATGGCGGCGGACCATTACGCCCCCTGCTATGTAGCCGCCTCGTGTGCGGGTACTCATGCAGGTAATCAAATTTACGGACGCCTAGCTAACCCCCATCGCTAGGCTGCTCTCTCCTGTCCCCAGTCGGTGAAAGTAGCGGGCAAAAATATTTGTTCGTGGTAAGCAGTACCGCAGGTGAGATGAGTGCCTATGTCGTGCAGATGCTCCAGCATTTTCTCGCCGAGTCCCAGCGCCAGAAAGAACTCCTGCACTTCGGTCCAGGACGCGAACTGGCGATACCGAGATGTTCCCGAAGAGCCTGGCTGGTGGATGTCAACCGTAAAAAGGCCGTCTGGTGTGTACGTGAAATCTAGACTGTATTCATTCATCACAGTTCCATGTCTCCTCGCTCGTGTTGCCGGTTTAGCTTCCGTAGTTCCTCTTGGCGGACCCCAAATTTACTTCGGGTTCCCCATCCGGGCAGCGGCGCTCGTCCCAGCAGCAGCGAAGTGAAAGCAATCGAAGTAAATCGGCTCGCTGAATGTCACCACAGGCGGACTAGTCCTTCGTTGCTGCCTGGCTTCTTGTTGCCAGTTCTGTGTCTCTTCGCAACACACAGCGATTCGAGTGTTTGATCTTGCACAGTTGTTATCGGCACCTCGATGTACTACCGGATGATACGGCCGGCTTGCCCGAATTTGCACGTCCAGCCATCACGGGGGGATCAACTCTGCCAATAGCCCTGTGGATTCTCCTATTGGTCATTTTTGTTGTGGAAGTCTCCACAACAAAAGCGCTTAAGGATGGAATTTAGACAGCACTATGTTGTTCTCTCGAAGATCATCTCCGCGCTGCCGCTTGTTTCTGACGAAAGTGGGCGAACTTGCGAGCACGTACTTACACAACTTGCTCAAAAGTCGGTTGTAGAAACGTGTGGCGATGGATTCAACAGCCGGACTGTCCAGGTGCGGCTGCGGGAAGATCTATTTGTGTTCGCGAAGATTGCCGCCTCTCGGATCTGTGACGCGATTCAGCAGCCGTTACGGGTGAGGTATCTGCAAGGGTTACAACGGTTCAAGGCCTCCGGTCAAATGAGGCGCGAACGCGTGCTCGGAACGCAAAAACTGCTTGAAGAGGAATTCAACGCTGCACAAATTCACCTGCGAGCCGCGGTCTCCATACGACAATCCGATGCTTAGTCGAGCAAAATCGCAGATATGTCCGCGATGCCTATGACAGGATCGTACGCTTTTCCGAACCAGCGAGTAGGCCGAAAGAGTCGCTGAACTCAAAGCGGATGCAAGCTCGGGGACTTGGTACTCTGATTGCTTTCAGCAGATCGCCTGGATTCATTTTCAGATGCCTAATAGGCAATGGAGCGGATATGAGGAAACCAGCCCTTCAACATTTCGTTGTTCAACGTTCGCAAATCTGTAATGCTCAGGTCACGAAGCACACGGACAAATTCCTCTTTCTCCCCAGATAATTCACCGTTGCCGCTGTTGGCGAGTGCATCTCCAAACATCCGAAGCTTTTTTTCATCATGGGTCGTGTAAAGCCTCTCAATCACTAAGCCAAAGAGTGTTTGAAATTCCTCTGAGTGTTGGGCATCCAGTTCTTCGGCTAACTCGCCATCCGGGATGGCTCGCCGTGGCAGAAGGGAAAAAGAGGGGCAGGGTGGCTGGCTTTGAGACCTGCAGCAAGGCGGGAGCCGCTTCCGGCCAAGCGACGCCGAGGAAGCGGACGAAGCTCATGACGTCATCTCGGTAGGCGCGCCGGGTATGAATGCTTTCGCTGCGGCTGACCCACGATTCAAGGATCTGTTCCATGGCTCGATAGACGCCCGCCACCCGACTTTGCACTTCAGGAGTTGCATGGCCCTGCAGAACTGGAGGTGGCCCGAAGGCGTCGGCTCTCCTTAGAACTGGGGGTGCGAGCGGAACGAGTTCCCCGCCCCCACTCATGCTTGAAACTCCTTTTCGAGGATAGGTTTTACGCCCTCGGGACCGGTCAGCGTCAGCCAGTACAGCGATTCGGTGCCTGAGACCGACAGCTCAAAGTTCAAAAAAGGACAGCAGAACCGTTCGAGGGAAATCCACTCCCCGAGTTCGACTAGGCTCAGCAGTTCGCCTTGGACGGAATAGGAGTATCCGTCCGGCAGTTCGGCGGACCCGGAGAGGGCGGAGCGGAGTTGTTCCAGCAGGGTGCGATAGCGCGCGGGGTCCGTCAGAGCGGACAGGTTGCAGGCGAGGGGAGCGGGTTCTTGGGCGTCGTTCATGGAGTGTGATAACAGGTTTGAATCAAACACCATATTGGAGTAGCGGAGATCGGCGTAATCGTCAGCTTACAAATTGCTTAACGGAGGTTTTCGGTTGGATGTGGCTACTACCCCAAGATCGCCGGCCGGTTCGTCATTTTGGATCATTTGTCCGGGCAGCTCCCGTTGGAAGCCGAAGGACACTTCCTGCGAGCGTGGAATCCTGCGCCCCGGAAAGTCTACGGAAGTGCCATTGCCGAGAGCCGTCTCCAGCCCCAGTGAGCTTCCCACAGGTGTCTCTTTACGCTACCAGCACCGCTGAGTACGAAAGTTGCAACACAACCCGGCTGGTCGCATCGTCGATCATGCCGATCAGATACATCTTTTGGACCGCGGCCTTCCAGCCAATCGTGCTCGCTGGTATCCATCTGCACCAGTTCTCCCCAGCGGCTCCGCCGCGTGCGCCAGGTATGTATTTCCTCCACGCGCTTGGCTTTCGCTCGCCATAGCTTGGTTGTGGTCATCCAGCCGCGCAGCGTCTCGCGGCTCACCTCCACATCGTGTCTCTTCGCCAGATATTCGGCTGCCAAGGTCGGGCCAAAGCCCTGGTACACCGCTTGACTCAGCACCTCGATGGCTTTTTCCCGAACCTGTTCGGCAATCTTTCGATTGGACTTCCTGCCGCGTGCCGCATGAATTACCGCCTTGTCGCCGCGTTTCTTCAAGCTTCGTAGCATCCGCCGCACTTGCCGCTCGCTCACCCCGACTTCGGCGGCGGCCTGCTTCTGCGTGATCAGCTTCTTCTTGGCCTTCTTTAGCGCAACCAACCGGTCGCGCTCCTTCTGTGTCATCAAGAGTTGGTCCGTTTCCAACTCCCCAGCATGTCCTTGTCAATAGGACATTTCTACTTTGCACGAATAGGACATTATCACTTTGCGGCGACACAAAATTGTTTGCGCTTGCTTCACTTCCCATTTGAGCGTATACTCACCAAGTTTAGTATCGGCCTGAGTTGGAGGAGTGACAATATGCCCGGTCATTTCACACACATCTACACAGCGCGGCGCGTAGCCGATCATCTGATTACAGGCCAGTTTCCCGATTGGCCGCAGGCGGGTTCCTCGCTGCTGAAGCACGATCCGAAAACCTGCGGAACGATCATGCGGAAGTGGGAGAAGTTTACCGCGATTGGAGCGATCGGCCCGGATCTGTTCTATTTTTCTCAAGACTACAATGGATTGCCGCTAGGTCCAGCTAGCGATGAATTGATGCTGACGCTGGCGACCTATTACTTCTTCGACGCCGCCAAGGAAAACGACTGGGAGCCTCTGCTGATTATCCTCGATCAGGTGAACGCGACACTGGCGGCGCTGCTGCGGTTCCTCATTAAACTGCAGAAGATCTGGCAACAGTTCGTGGACGGCTGGAACCAGACCATCGGCCCAATTGTGGCCGATATCCAGAATCTCGCTGACGCTCTGACCGGGGGTTTGCTTAGCGAATTCGGCGTGGTTCTCGAGGAGCTGAAACTGGCCTTGAAGACAATCGCGGAGGAGGAACTGCTCACCTATGCTGACATTTTCAACAATTTCAACACGTGCGTCCAGAAGGGTTTCGACGAGAAGCTTTTCCTATGGAGCGATATCAGCCACTATCGCCGGCCGTCGGCCCTGTGCCAGGCGTTCGTTAAAGAGGCAAGCGATCTGGCGGCAGCGGGTCAAACGGAACGCTCCGAACAGTTTCTCGCCTTCGCTCTGGGATACATTACCCATCTAGGCACCGACACCGTTGCCCATTCGTTCGTCAACGAGCAGTGCGGCGGGCCGTTCCGCAATCATCCGCAACGTCATCACCTTATCGAAAACCATATTGACGCGTGGAACTATTCCCAGACTGGGCCAGGCGGCGCGATTGTCCCCGATCCGTGGGGCCACACCGCCACCTACCCGGATGCCTCCATGTCGGCGCTCTGGTTCGCTGTGCAAATGACGCCTGACGAGCCCGACGGACCCCACGGCAAACAACGCCCCGACCCCCTGCCGGACGATCCGACCGCGCGCAAGAAGGCCCTCGATGTGGACGGCGAGATGCCGGACTGGATGGCTAATTCCATCGTGAACGCAATGATGAACACGTTCACCGACCCCAATGAACATCCGCACATTTTTCAGGGCGACGGCTTTCAATCGACGATTGACGGGGGGCTTCTGACCAAGGTGATAGAGAAAGTTACCGGGAGCGGCCCGGACCGCCCATTTCCCGAACTGCTGAAGGACATCGCCCCGCCGCCGCCGTTTCCGGTGCGCAACGGCTTCCCCCTGCCGTGGCAGGTGAAGACGATCTACAAGATCATGATCACCTTTTACAGGCTCTCGTTCAACGGCACGTGGGAGCTGGAGAAACCGCGCAAACCCGATTTCATCATCTTTCCGCCTGCCTCCGATATAGAGAACCTGCTGCAGCCGCCCGATTTGAGCGGGATCGACCCGTCTAACCCGGTCGATGACATCTGCGGGCTGTTCATCGCCCTAGTCCAATGGGCGATCAAGAACATCGACGCCTCGCTGAAGCTGGTCGAAGATCTGATCAAGATGCTGGCCAGCCCAGCGAGTTACCCGTTGCGGCTGGGCCTCTATGAGTTGGCAATGCTGGTGTGGGATGTCGTTATGAAGACGCACGAGGTGCTGGCCCACACGGGTTTCGTGACGCCCCACGCCGAGCAGCACTATCCCGATGGGGAGTTGCGCCTGCCCGACGAAATCGATGCGCCTCTGATCACCTTAGGCGGGACCGTGGACGCGGCTTTCCGCGCGGCCTTGGCAGCGGCGTTCGACCCCTTGGGCAATCTGGATAAGGATCCAGACGTGATCGGGATCGGGCATTCGGTATCGGATCTCAATTATCCGTACTATCCGGTGCTGCGATATCACACCGACGGGTCGGTTGAGGGCTGGGAGTTCCACCGGCCCTGGGCTTGGCCCGACCAGAGCCGGGCCGAGGTTAAGGGCGGGAAAGACACTCTGAAAGATACGCCTCCGGAAAGATACGATCCGAACGCGTCCTTCGGAGAGGGCCCCCCTGGGGCCTACAAGCCGCTGCGGCCCGGACCTTATGCGCCGATGACCATGCCGAATGTGTTCTTCCGGCTGGACGCGCCGGTGGACGCCGAAACGCGTACAGCGTACGAGCAGGCGCAGACGCCTTTTGAGACCGACCAGCTCAATCTGCAACATCTGAATCCGCGGACACTAGGCGTTAGCCCGTTGGGCGACCCGATCCCCTTTTCCGCCCACCTGATCGGGCAACTTGTTAATAACCCGGACTACTCGACACAGTTCAATCTGGATAGCGATCGCGCCTTCGCGTATCTGACCTGGGATTGGATCCGCAACGATCCGAAGGCTCCAGGCGGCAGCGCCACAGGCATTTTTGGCTTGACCTATGCCACACCCAAAGAGCCGCCCAGAGAGGCGCCGGGCTGGGCCAAAGGGGCGAATGCGCTGCTGCTCGAATACAAGGATCCGCCGGACCAGCATCAGCCATCTCCTCCCCCGCCTCCTCCGCCCCTAAAATAGGGAGGCTCGCCAGCGGATGGGAGGTGACCAGTGACTTCGGATATTGGAGGTGAAAGTTGAGTTCGCAAAAGAAACGTCCTGAGCGTCCAGTGGGCCGTTATCCTGCCCCGCCACGCGAGCCGGAAAAACATCACCCCGCCCCTTCCCCATGTGAACACGAACGAGATCGCGATTGCGGGCATGAATGCCGCGAAGAGGACCGGCCGTCGAAGGTCATAGAACGCACTTGGTACTACGGTCGCGAAGAAGAAGAGCCGGAATGCCGCGTCCACACTCACGATCCTTGCCGGGATGATGATCGCGACCGGCCCTGCGACGACGATCACGGTCACGGACACCACGGCCGGCCCACCCGTCCACCTGGGGTCAGCACCGGACGGTTAGGAGACGATACCCCGCTCACTCCGGCGGATATCAACGCACCGAATATTCCGGGGGTGTGGGTAGGCCCCAGGGCCGACATGGATCTGCCATATCTATTCTTGCGGGCGAATCCGGCCGATCTCGGCACCCGTCCAGTCAAGGGAGCGCCCTTTTGGGAGAGCCCGGATATCTTCATTCTTGCTGGTGTCACGCCCGCATTGGCCCCACCGCTTCCGCATGAGCTGGGACAACAGGCCTTGGCTGGTCAGCCCAATACGATCTACGCCCACGTGTGGAATTTCGGGAAAGCCGCCGCCAACGAAGTAGTGGTGGAGTTCTATTGGGTGGATCCCTCGCTGGGCATCAATCCAGGCTCCGTGCACTTGATCGCGCAAACGTTCGCCAGCTTAGGCGCGAAGGGTAGCGGCCGGTCGCACGCCGTAGTGAAGTGCCCCGAGGCGTGGACGCCGACCTTCGTCAATGGCGGCCATGAATGCCTTTTAGTGCGGGCGTGGGACAACCCCTCGGACCTGCCGGGCGAGCCCAAGTTCGATGCCTCGATCAATCGTCATGTGGGGCAGCGCAATATCCATGTGGCGCCGCCCGGTGCCCACCTGTTCGCAGCCATGACCGGGGGCACCGCCGCTCCGGCGCCACCCGGGCCAGCGCTAGCAAATCCGCTGTTGCTCAAAGTGGGTCCGCTGTATGGGGCGCCGGCCCAAGTCGCTGTGGAACGAGTCTCGCCGAACTCGGTCCCTTGGCTGCAACTGCACACCGGCAAACGCGGCGTATTCCCGGCAATGGCCGCGCCAACCGGCGCGCCGACGCTATCGGCGCCCACGACCGCCGGCGGCGGCTTTCCCGCAACCGCAGGCGCGGCGCAGCAACATGTGCGCGGCGACGATCAACACGTGGCTTTGAGCACCAGCGACGATCCGCCCGGTCCCGGCGAGGCCCACGTCTATCGTGTCAGCGCGACGCAGGCCGGCGCGCTATTCGGCGGCTATACCGTCATCATTTTGGGGTGACGCACGATGAAGCTGATCGCCGCGACCGTGCTCACCGGTTTTTTGGGATCCGGTAAATCCACGCTGCTGCGCCGGGTGCTCACCGAGGCTCACGGGCGGAAGATCGCTGTGATCGAAAATGAGTTTGGGGAAGAGAACATCGACAGCGAGATTATCGTCTCTGGCCGCGGTGAGCAAATTGTACGCATGACGAATGGGTGCGTGTGTTGCAGCATTCGCGAGGATCTGCGCGCCACCCTGTGGGACTTGTCCGAACGCCGGAGTGCCGGGGATCTGGATTTTGAGCAGGTCATCATTGAGACCACGGGCCTCGCCGATCCCGGACCGGTGGCTCAAACCTTTTTTCTCGATGAGCCGATCGCCTCGCGTTACCGGCCCGACGCTATCCTCACCATGGTCGACGCCAAACACGGCATGGACCAATTGGACGCCCAGCGGGAAGCCCGGCAGCAGGTGGGCTTCGCCGATCGTATTTTTATCAGCAAGGCCGATCTGGTGACGGGGACCGGCGTCGACGTCCTTTCCGGCCGGCTGAGACGAATGAACTCCCGGGCGCCACAATCGCTCGCGCCGTTTGGCAGGGTCGCGCTGACGGATGTGTTCGACGTGGGTGGGTTCAATCTCGACAGCGAATTGAATGTGACCTTAGACACAAGGTGTGATGGAGAGTCTCACGCCGTCGCAGGCCACCACCATGGTCACGATGACGACGTCAAGAGCTTCGTGTTTCGCTCGGACCGGCCGCTTCACGCGGCACGATTTGGCCAGTTCATGAACGCCATGATCCTCACCCACGGTTCCAGATTGCTGCGTTACAAGGGCATCTTGAACCTGCATGGACAGAATCGGAAGGTAATTCTTCAAGGCGTGCACCAACTGATGAGCCACGACGTGGGCGGCCCTTGGGTGCAGGGTGAGGCCCGCGTGAGTAAGCTTGTGTTCATCGGCATTGAGCTTCCACGCGAGCTGATTATGCGCAGCTTGCAGCAGTGCTTGCTGTAACGCACGTGCGCAGACGTCTTTTGCGAAAAGAGTTGAGCGGGCAGTGTTGCAACTTTTTAAGAAGTCGCCTGGAGCCGGGTCAGCGCGACACCCATTTCTGTTTCTTTAAGCGGCCAGCCCGAACAGTTTTCCCATGAACCGGATTTGAGACCGAACATCATCTCTCCTCACCCATCGAACCTGCCCCTTCCGGATCATGTTCATCGCCTCATAGCCCTGAATCGTTCGCCGGGCCGCGTGGAATTCCCGGAAACCTTGCTTGGCGTTGACCCGGCGTTTA
>JALYVD010000076.1 GCA_030853405.1 Acidobacteriota bacterium
GCAGAAGACCATGCAGCAATACCAGCAGATCAAGCAAAAGAACCAGGAGATCAACGACCAGTTAGCGAGAGAGGCGGAGATCACCCGGCCCAATGCGCGTTGAGCGGCTATTTCGCTTCCTGCACTCGTAAGACCTGGTCGGCTCTAACATCGCTCAGCACCTGTTGCTTCCCATCCGGCCACGTGATTTGAATGTGATCGACTCGCGTCTGCGCGCCTAGGCCAAAATGTACGCCGTCGAGAGTAGACGAAGCATAGCTCACCGCACTGGTCATATCGTTCCATTGATTTCCGATTCGGACGTGCGCGCCGATGCCGTCCCGGTTGGCGTGAGTGCCGGTCAATTTCAGCGATAGCCAGTGATTCGCATCCGGACTGACATTGTGCCAAAGTTCGACGGGCGCTTCGAGCGACGACACGATAACGTCGATTTTTCCATCGCCGTCGAAATCGGCAAAGCCGCTCCCGCGGTGAGCTTTTGCCTCGTTCATTCCGGCCTCGGCCGAGACGTCGCGAAACTTGCCGTTGCCGAGATTCACGAAAACGGAATTCGGCTCTTTGTAGATAGCGGATTCGAACATTTCTACCCGATCGTTTACGTGCGAATTCGAGGTGAAGAGATCCTTCCAGCCGTCGTTATTCAAGTCAAAGAGACCTGTGCCCCAGCCGCTGTGATGAATGCTCGGAGCGGCGAGCCCGCTCGCGTAGGTCGCATCGGCGAAATTGCCCTTTCCCAGATTGCGAAAGAGAGGAAAGGTCTCGCCGGCAAGGGCCGTTACCGCGATGTCCGGCAACCCGTCATTGTCATAGTCGCGAAAATCCGCGCCCATGCTCGCGACCGCCTTGCCGTCCTCGCGCAGGGCCACGCCCGCCAGCAGCGCGGTCTCCTCAAACGTTCCGTTTCCCAGGTTGTGGAACAGAAAATTAGGCATGTTGTCGTTCGTGACAAATACATCGGGATAGCCATCGCCATCATAATCGGCGAAAGCCACACTCATCCCGCGGCCAGCGAACGCGCTGATGCCCGCCTTATTCGAAACATCTTCAAACGTGCCATCGCCCCGGTTGTGATAGAGCGTGCTCGCCAAGCCTTGAAAATATTTCGGATGGCAGTAAATTCGTATTCCGCGCGATTTGTCTCCGCAGTAACGATCATCGTCGATTGACCATTTTGCATAATGCACGACCCAGAGATCCAGGCGTCCATCGCGATCATAGTCAAACCAGCCGGCAGCGACGGCCCACTCGCCGCTCGTGATGCCTGCCTTTTGCGTTACGTCTTCGAACTTGCCGTTGCCGAGATTGTGATACAGAATGTTGCGGTTCACGCCCGCGACAAACAGATCTGGCCTTCCGTCGTTGTCGAAATCGCCGGCCGCCGCGCCCATCGAATAGCCTTCTCCGGCAACCCCCGCTTCCTCGGTGACATCGCGAAACTTCATATGGCCTTCATTGTGGTAGAGCCGGTTCCAATATTGCGGCCCGTTTTTTTGGAGCGAAGGAAGATCGGCGCCGTTGGTGAAAAAAATGTCGGGCTTTCCGTCGCCGTCGTAGTCGAATACGGCAAGGCCTCCCGCCATGGTTTCGATCATGTGCTTTTGCGGAGTGGGGCAGTTATGCAGAATAAATGTGATGCCGCTCGTGCCCGCGACATCGTGGAAGCGAATTGGAGAGAGGGCCGTTTCGGTGGTTGCCGCGGCTAACGTAACGATGGTCGAGGCGAGCCAGAATTTCACTGCGAACTTCGTAACTCAAAACGTGGTGCGGATGGGGAGACTTGAAGTCCCACGCCCTTGCGAGCGCTGGAACCTAAATCCAATCTAGTGACCTTCTGAGACCTCAAGCTGCTGATTTTAGCGCTTCCGGCTCGGGCCTAGTGAGATTAGGAGCGTCTGTAAAGGTCTGAGACTTGGTTCGGTCTGTTACAGCGCCTGTTACAGCGGAAGGTGAGCAGATTTGCGAGAAGAATCCAGAGATAGGTGAAGCCCCGAGGCGAATTGGGCCCCGTGTTAATAAGACCGGCTGAAAGCATTGACTCATCGGTTCGGGTTAGTGCAAGGACGGTATGTTCTTGGTTGACGATGTATCGCCAATATACAGCAGTCCATTCGCGCAATCGTCGTTTGGGGGTTAGTAGCACGTTTGATGTACCGGATATAAACTGTAATAGTTCAGACTCGATCTGACAAAGAGTTAGGACACAGTAGCCGCGCGCGCAGCGCGCGGGGAAAGCTGGTCCGGTGAAGTTGAAACCGCAAAGCGGTCGAGCTGTTTCTCATCCGCCAGGCGCCTGGAATCCAAGAATGTTTGCATCGGTGTTTTGC
>JALYVD010000078.1 GCA_030853405.1 Acidobacteriota bacterium
AATTCACCCAAACGTGCGGCTTCTGTCACGGTGCGGATGCGACGGGCGGCGAGGGTCCCAACCTTATCCGCTCCGCGCTGGTGCGCCACGATGTTAGCGGCAATTTGATTGGGCCGGTGATTCGCGAGGGACGTCCCGAAAAAGGAATGCCTCCCATTCCCTTGAACCAGAAAAACATCGACGATGTTGTCGCTTACCTCCACTCGCGTGTGCAGGACTCGGATCGCCGCAGTCCAGCGAGACCGCGTGATTATTCTTTGAAACTGTTGCTGACAGGCAATGCGACAAAAGGTAAACAGTTCTTCGCGGAACACTGCGCTGGTTGCCATTCTCCTTCCGGTGACCTGCAACACATCGCAATGAAGTATGAGCCTGCCGATTTGCAGGCGCGTTTTCTCTATCCTGCAGACATCCCAAGAACGGCGATCGTAACGACAGACTTGGGAGTACAAATTACGGGACCCATTGCTTTCGAAGATCAATTCACAATCGCTGTTAAAAACAAGGACGGCTGGTATCGTTCATGGCCCAAATCAGAAGTTAAGGTTCAGGTTCGCGATCCTCTTGCGGCGCATTTGCAACTGCTAGCTACATACACGCAAGCGGAGATGCACGATGTGTTTGCTTATTTGGAGACGTTGAAGTGAGATTCGCCGCGCTGGCGCTGTTCGCGACCGTTCTTGTTGGGCAAGGCCTCGATCCCGCGGCGCTGCTGAGACCCCCTACCGATACTTGGCCTACCTACAATGGCGACTATTCCGGGCGGCGCTACAGCCCGCTCGATCAAATCAACAAGGGCAACGTCTCAGGTCTTACACTCGCCTGGAGTTTCCAAACGCACTCGAGCACCTTCAAAGCGACGCCGCTCGAAGTGAACGGTATTCTCTATTTCACGACGCCCGACAATGCATGGGCTGTTGACGCTCGCACGGGCCATCAGATTTGGCATTTTTATCGGGCCTCGGAGGGTGATCATATCGGTAGCCGAGGCGTTGCAATGTACAGGGATCGGCTCTATTTCGGAACGCCCGATGCGCACTTGATTTGTCTCAACGCGCGGGATGGAAAGCAGGTGTGGGATGTTGAGATCGCGGACGTCCGGTTCGGTTATTACATCAGCGTTGCGCCGCTTGTGGTGAAGGACCGGATAGTGATCGGCACATCTGGCGATCAAGCCGATATTCCGCATTTTCTGGAAGCTGTCGATCCGGAAACGGGCAAAGAAGTGTGGCGCTGGAACAGTCTGCCAGCGCTAGGCACGGCTGCAGCAAAGACTTGGCCCGATACTGAATCGCTGGAGCATGGAGGCGGCCCTACCTGGCAAACTGGCACCTACGATCCGGATCTGAATCTGATTTATTGGGGCACTGGGAATCCACATCCCGTGCTGGCCGGCGTTGGGCGGCACGGCGCGAATTTATACACATGCTCGATCGTTGCGCTGAATGCCGACACCGGGAAGCTGGTCTGGTATTTCCAGCCCTCGCCACACGATACGCATGATTGGGACGCGGTTGAGACGCCTGTTCTGTTTGACGGAACTTTTCATGGCAAGCCTCGCAGACTGCTCGCGCAGGCAAGCCGCAACGGCTATTTCTTCCTGCTGGATCGCGTGACAGGAGAAAACCTTTTGACCGCTCCGTTTGTTCCGGTCGATTGGGCAACCCGCCTTAATGCGCGCGGGGAACCCGTTGCAGATCCCGACAAAGAACCAAGAGTGGACGGCACGCTGCTTCACAGCAACGAGGGTGGCGGCACGAACTGGCAGGCTCCCAGCTTTGATCCGCAGACAAAGCTGTTCTATGTAAACGCGGAGACCGGATTCACAGTTTTTTACGTGAGCCTTGGACCTAACGGCAAGGCTGAAGGGCATCAGGGCGGCTTAGCAAGTCCTCTCTGGTCGCGGGCGCGACTGGTTGCGCTCGATTACGAGACGGGGAAAATTCGATGGACCAGAGAGGAAGAGCAAGGAGGAGCGAAGCCCGGGATTCTGACTACGGCTGGACACGTGTTACTCACCGGGGATGTATCGGGAAACTTGCTGGCGCTTGATCCTGAAAACGGGCGCGTCCTGTGGCATGTCTATGCCGGTGGGCAATTCAATAGCTCACCATCAACGTATCTTTTGGACGGACGGCAATATGTTCTGACCGGGGTGGATGGCGTGTTGTACGCGTGGGCCCTGCCGAAACACTGAGAGTTCTTTCATGACAGTTTTCATCTCCATGCTCCGGGGCATCAACTTGGGAAGTCACAACAGGATCAAAATGGATGCGCTGCGCGCGATGTACGAATCGCTCGGGTTGCGAGAGCCACGGACGTACGTGCAGAGCGGGAATGTGATTTTCGAAGCTCGAAAGGTTAATCCTGCGAAACTCACAAAAGAGATTGAGAATGGAATCAAGCAGACGTTCGGTATTTGTTCACGGGTCATTCTACGGACGCCTGCGGAACTGAGAGACGTGATTGCGCGAAACCCGTTTGCGGCGAGAACAGATCTTCATCCCAGCAGATTTCTTGTTAGTTTTCTGCCTAGCGATCCGGGCCAGGACGTACGAGATCGAGTCAATAAGATCAAAACCGATCCCGAAGAGCTGCGAATGGATGGTCGCGAGCTCTATATTTACTTTCCAAACGGTATGGCACGCCCGAAACTCTCACTTGCAATGCTGGACAGAATAGTAAACATGCCCGCTACGGGCAGAAATTGGAACAGTGTCACTAAGATGCTGGAGATGGCCGAGAACTTATGAGAAAATTCACACGCCGCGGCTTTCTTGCAACGGCATCCGTCGCCCCTGCTGCCTTGGCGATGGCCGGTGATGAGAGACCCTCCTCCGGGGATCTGGTTCTCTGGTATGACAAGCCTGCTTCACAGTGGGTGGATGCTTTGCCAGTCGGGAACGGACGGCTGGGGGCAATGGTCTTTGGGGGTGGAGAGAACGGCAGTTCAACGGAAGAGTTTCTTCAATTGAATGAAGACACGTTGTGGTCCGGCAAGCCTACCGATGGCAACAATCTCGAAGCCCCCAAGTATCTTCCTGAAATCCGCCGCGCCGTTCTTCAAGAGCAGGATTACCATTTAGCCGACAAGCTTTGCCAGAAAATGCAAGGATTGTTTGCCGAAGCTTATCAGCCGCTCGGCAATCTCAGGATTGCTTCCACACACGACGGTCCGGTCACGGCATACCGGCGCGAACTGGATCTTGACACGGCTTGTGCGCAGACGCGCTATACGGTGGGCGGTGTCCGGTTTGAGCGTGAGGTCTTTGCTTCAGCTCCCGATCAGGCGATTGTGGTTCGTTTAAGCGCCAGCAAACCGGAACAAATCCACTGTACGGTTGCGCTCGACAGCCCGTTGGGCACGGCGGTTGATTCGGGCTCCGCAGAGCTTTTGCTTGTGAGTGGCAAGGCTCCGGCGCATGTCGCGGGAGCTGGTCATCCCGGGAGCGAGAAGCCCGTGACTTTGTCGGAGGAGCGGGGCGAGGGCATGTACTTCGCGGGTGTGGCGCAAGTACGCGCACAGGGCGGCACGCTCACAAAAGATGGCAAGGACATGCGGATCGCGAATGCGACAGAGGTCCTCATTGTGGTGACCGCCGCTACGGGTTACCGAGGATTTCAGGCAATGCCCGACTTGACGCGCGATGAAATAGCCGCGAAGGCTAGGCACCCTTTGAGCGCCATCGCCGGGACACCTTTTGCGGTCTTGCGAGAAAGGCATATAAACGATTTTCAAAGCTTCTTTCGCCGTGTTTCGCTTAGGCTTGGGTTCCCGGGGCGAGGCAGGTCCGAGCCGACCGATGAGCGACTGAAGAACTTCGCCTCAGCGCCCGATCCGTCGCTGATTGCGCTTTATTTCCAGTACGGCCGCTATCTGCTTTTAAGCAGTTCGCGGCATGGATCGCAGCCGGCGAACTTGCAGGGAATTTGGAACCCGCTGGTGACGCCACCCTGGAGTTGTAACTGGACTGCGAATATCAACATTCAGATGAACTATTGGCCAGCCGAGACTTGTAATCTCAGCGAGTGCGCCGAGCCGCTTTTCGATCTAGTTGAAGGACTTAGTAAGACAGGCGCGAGGGCCGCCAAAGAGACCTATGGTTTAACGGGCTGGGTATCGCACCACAACATCGATTTGTGGCGCGCCGCGAATCCAGTGGGTATGGGAGTCGGCTCGCCCACCTGGGCCAACTGGTGTATGAGCGGGCCATGGCTCTGTCAGCACCTCTACGAACATTTTGTCTTCACGGGTGACCGCGAGTTTTTGAAGGATCGCGCATACCCTGTGATGAAAGGCGCTGCCGAGTTTTGCCTGGCCTGGCTTATTGAGGATGGCAAAGGAGGACGACTCACCACGTGTCCATCGGAGTCCACCGAAAACGATTTCCAGGCTCCGGACGGCAAACCGGCCATGACCAGCGCCGGTTGCACGATGGACATGGCTTTGATCCGCGAGTTATTCGGCAATTGCATCTCGGCGTCGGAGGAACTCGGCGCGGATGCCGATTTCGCGGTCAAACTCCGTGCGGCGCGCCAACGGCTTCTCCCTTACCAGATCGGCAAGTACGGGCAATTGCAGGAGTGGTCGATCGACTTCGACGAGCACACGCCTGGACAACGCCACATGTCGCAGTTGTACCCGCTCTACCCGGGCAATCAGATTACGCCGCGCAGCACTCCGGAACTGGCAAAAGCGGCGCGCGTTTCGCTCGAACGCCGCCTCGCTAACGGAGGAGCGTATACAGGATGGAGCCGGGCCTGGGCCATTTGCTTCTGGGCGCGTTTGGGAGACGGCGATAAGGCCTGGGAATCTATTTCCATGCTGATGCAGCACAGTACGAACGGCAATCTCTTTGATACCCATCCAGCAAAGGAAGGACCGATCTTTCAGATTGATGGCAATTTCGGTACCACCGCTGCCATTGCGGAACTACTGTTGCAAAGCCATAACGGCAGCATCGATCTACTGCCGGCGCTTCCTTCCGCGTGGACAGAAGGGCAGGTCACCGGGCTACGCGCACGCGGAGCTTTGGAAGTCGATCTTCGCTGGACGAGGGGTGAAGCAACGGAGTGTACAGTTCGAGCGAATCTCACAGGCAACTACATCTTCCGGGCGCCGAAGGATCAGCAGATTGCGGCTATTGCGGAGACGTTTTTCCGCCGCCAACCGGACGGTGGCGTGCTCGCGAACCTTAAATCCGGACGCAGTTATCGTCTCTCCTTCGGCCCGCGCGCTTCCTGAGAGTCCTATTCATCTCGCAACGCGATCATGGGATCTATCTGTGTGGCGCGCCGTGAAGGCAAGTAACTCGCGAGCATCGCGGAGCAAACCAGGACGCCTGTGAAGATGGCGAAGGTTGCCGGGTCAAGAGTGACAACTCCGTCGAGGATACTCGACATCGCGCGTCCCAGCAGGATTGCGAGCGGCAAACCGATAACCAGCGCGATCGCGATTAGTTTTACCGTCTGATTCATCGTCATCTTGAGGACGTCTGCCCGCGTTGCCCCAAGCGCCATGCGGACACCAATGTCATGCGTCCGCGCAGCGACAAAGTATGCGATTACGGCATAGATGCCGGTGGCTGCTAACAAGAGAGCGATGATGGCATAAATCGTCATGGTATGAGCGGCCGCGTAAACACCGCCTCGCTCTTCAAAATTGGTCTGTTCCATCGTCTTCATGTCGTACAACGTAAGATCCCTGTCGATGCTTCTGAACGCGTGGCGCACGGCAAGCGCCGACTGCTCCGGATCACGGGAAGTCCTGATGTCGAACTCAGCTCCGGAAGCGGGATTCTGTGCATAAGGAACATACGCACGAGGGGCGGGATCGCCGCCGAACCAATTTTCGATCACGTCTCCAGATACGCCCACCACCGTAAGCCACGGGGAGTGGACATCGGCATCTATCTTGATCCGGTGGCCCAGCGGGCTGGTATTCGGCCAGTAATGTCGCGCAAGTGATTTGCTGATAACGACCACGGCGCGAGAAACCGAGCGGTCCTGATCCGTAATGGCGCGGCCCTCGATGATCGGAATCCGCATCGCTTCCAGATAGTGGCTGCTGATCGAGAAGTCCTCGGGACGCGGCTCCCCGGGGCGGGGTTCGGGACGGTTTTCAATCATGAGGCGGCCCTCGTTCGCGAGTCGGATGGAGATCCCGGCGGCCGTGATCCCCGGCAATTCGGAGAGCCGCTTCAAACTGCGGTCGTAAAGCGATGTGACTTGCGCGGGCGTTCCATAGTTCGATGAAGGAAGAGAGACCTGCATTGTGAGAAGATTCCGGGGATCGAAGCCCTGGTATCGATTCAGAAGGCTTTGAAATGTTTGCACCATTAAACCGGCTCCCACGAGCAAGACAAGCGCAAGAGCCAGTTCGAAAACGATGAGCAGCGTTCGAATACCGCTGCGCGCCACAGAGCTGCCGTTTCCGCTGGAGCGTTCACGAAGGACCTCGCTCAGATCGGACGACATGGGCCGGAGCAACTGCACAATCGAAGGCAGGCAGCATAGGAGGCCCGCCACAAGTGAAACGGATAGGGTGAGCAGAACGACCGTCGAATCAACTCCCATGGTGCGAAGACCTGGCACAAGTTTGAAGGTGCCGGGGGCAATGCTGGACCTGCCCCAGGCATTGTTCCAAGTGGCCAGCACGAGCCCCAATGCGCCGGCCAGCAACGAAATCAGCATACTTTCGGCAATTAGCTGACGGGCAATCTGGAAGCGGCCTGCTCCCAACGCTGCGCGCAGAGCTATTTCTTTCTGCCGATTGGTGGCCCGGGCAAGTTGGAGATTGCCGATGTTCGCGCATGCCAGCAGCAGAACGAAAGTAGCGGCTCCCAGTAGAATCACGATAAAGTGGCTGGTCACTCTATCGTCGAAGAAGTCCCGAAGCCTCACAACCTGCATTGCGCGGCCTTCATTCGTGTCTGGATACTCGACCGCCAGGCGCAACGCGATTGCTGCAGATTCGGCTGAAGCCTTACTCGCCAGGATCCCGGGTTTCAGCAGGCCTAAAATCGCCAGATCGTGCGTATCGCGCCGATATTGCCCTGCCGCATCAAGCACCAAGGGTACCCAGACCTGAGTGGAAAGCGGAAAATCGAACTGATCAGGCATCACCCCGACCACTTTGTAGATGCGGCCGTCTATCCGAAGCGATTCGCCGAGGACATTCGCCGCGGAAGCCAGATGCGATTTCCAGAAGCTGTAGCTTACGACGGCGACAGTGGCGTTCTTTTGTTGTTGGTCTTCCGGAAGGAAGGTCCGGCCCATCGCGGCCTGCGCTCCGAAAACGGAGAAGAAATCGGTTGAAACCATACCGGCACGGAGACGTTCCGGAGCCTCGCCGCCAGTTAGGTTTACGCCGCTGCTGCGATAGAACGCGAGTTTCTCGAACGAGTATGCCTGGCGCTTCAGATCGAAGAAGTCCGCAGGGGCGAGCAGATCTAAAACGTGCTGCTTAGGCAGAGTTTCCGAGACAGTCACGATGCGATCGAGATTCTTGTAGGGAAAAGGATGCAGAATGAGCGCGCTGATCGGGATAAAGGACGATGCGTTGACTCCGATGCCCAGGGCGAGCGCAAGGATCGCCACGCCAGTCGCAACGGGGCTTTTGAGAAGGATTCGGAAGGCGAAACGGACGTCGCCAAAAAGCTCATTCGCGTATCTCATAAACCTGAATAGAGCAATTGTTTCACCACTGATATCTTATTGAAGAAGCTGAACACCCTCGTACGGCGCTGTCCGATTGTGGGACGCTGATGCGCGGGATTGATTAGCGCCAGCTTGTATCTAAGCTAGAGAAAGCATGCTAGAGAAAGCCATACAAGTTCTTTCGAAGATCTCGTTTGTTGACCTGAACGCTCAGTTCGAGTCGATTCGCGGCGAAGTGACTAGCGCCGTCCTGCGAACGCTCGAAAGCCAGCGATTCATTCTGGGACCGGAGGTGGAAGCCTTCGAGCGAGAGATGGAAGCGTGGAATGGCAGTGCTCACGCGATTGCTTGTGCTTCGGGTTCGGATGCGGTCCTGCTCGCTCTGATGGGACTAGGCATCGGACCGGGAGACGAAGTCATCACAACGCCTTTCACGTTTGTTGCGACCGTGACCGCCATCGTGAGGCTGGGGGCAAAGCCGGTGTTTGTAGATATAGACCCGGCTACGTTCAATCTCGATCCCGCGAAGTTGGAACCAGCTATTACGGACAAAACCCGTGCGATCATCCCCGTTCACCTGTTTGGACTTTCGGCGGATCTTGATCCGATCTGTGCCTTGGCCCAAAGCAGGGGCGTCGAAGTGATCGAAGATGCCGCGCAGGCGATCGGCGCGAAATACAAGGGCAGGCTGGTTGGAAATGTTGGTAGTATCGGCTGCTTCAGCTTTTTTCCCGCGAAGAACCTGGGATGCGGAGGAGATGGCGGACTTATAACCACGTCCGACCCGAAGCTTGCGGATAAGTTGCGGGTTTTGGCTACTCACGGCAGCCGCACTCGCTATAGTTATGAAACGATCGGAATTAACAGCAGACTGGACGCGATTCAGGCGGCGATTCTGCGCGTGAAACTGCCGCATCTGGGGCGCTGGACAGAGGGCCGGCGACGGAATGCGGAGCTCTACCGCAAGCTTCTGACTGAGGCAGGAGTGGCTGAACGTATCGCGTTACCGTTAGAGCCCGCCTACGGTTACCACGTGTACAACCAGTTCACGATCCGGTTTAAGGAGCGGGACAAATTACGTGCGCATCTGCTTTCAAGAGGCGTTCCCACTGAGATTTACTATCCGCATCCGCTCCACTTACAACCCGCCTTCGCGTATCTCGGCTGTGGAGCAAGCGCCTTCCCAGAAGCCATCCGGGCGTCTCAGGAGGTTCTTTCGTTGCCGATTTATCCGGAGCTCCCTGTGAGCCACTTGGAGGAGATTGTCCAGGCGCTGACGAAGTACTTTGGGTGATGCAAGCGACTTCGGGCGCTCAAAGCGCATCCTAAGAGACAATGGAGCTGGCATGTACCTGCGCGACCACATTCAGGCCATAAAGCGGGAAGATCCGGCAGCCAAAGGCGAGTGGGAAATCCTGCTCTGCTATCCCGGTCTCCATGCCGTCCTTTTCCACAGATTGTCGCATTGGTTCTATTTGCGCAGGCTTTTCCTGCTGGCCCGGCTGATCTCTCAATTCGCTCGTTTCCTTACAGGTGTCGAGATTCATCCCGGCGCAACCATTGGTAAGCGCCTTTTTATTGACCATGGCATGGGCGTGGTCATTGGAGAAACCGCCGAGATTGGCGACGATGTTCTGCTCTATCAAGGCGTGACGATCGGCGGAACCGGCGCACAGCGGGGCAAACGGCATCCAACGTTAGGGAATCGCGTTGTGGTCGGGACGGGTGCCGCAGTGTTGGGCAATATAACTCTTCACGACAATGTCAAGGTAGGAGCGGGTTCGGTGGTTGTCCATTCGGTCCCGGAGGGTTCGACAGTAGTCGGAATTCCCGGTAAAGTTGTAAAAGGCCGCGCAACGGCACTCGGAATGCTCGAGCATGACCGCGTCGCCGCCAGCGGCGAAACAGATGCCGCCGACCTCGAACAATTGACGGATCGCGTCCGCGAGTTGGAAGCCTTGGTGCGTCTGGTGCTTGAGGATACTGTAGGCCACGGCCGCGGCTGAACGAGTTAGGCCCTAAACCGGTACCGCAAACTGTTGGCAGCCAGTTGCTCAAGTTCCCGGCGCGAGAACCCAAAATTCTCCGCGACTAGCGTGTATTCGTGTAGGACGTCGGTAGAGAATAGCGCTGGGTCGTCGGTCCCAATTATGATCGACACTCCCGAGTCCCAGAGTTTTCGTATGGGGTGGTCGGTCAGGCGCGCCACGGCTCCCGTGCATACGTTGCTCGAGGGGCACACCTCTAATGGAATATCGCGGGCGCGTAGTTCTGCGAGCAATTCCGGATCTTCAATCGAACGGATGCCGTGGCCAATTCGTTCCGCACCGATGTTAATCGCTTGCCAGACGCTCTCCGGTCCGGACACTTCTCCGGCGTGGCAAGTGAGCCGCAGCCCTGCATTGCGCGCCTGCTCATAGAGCGGACCGAACCATGCAGCCGGGCCGCGCTCTTCGTCGCCCCCAATGCCAATGGCGACTACTCCAGCCGAGTGAAACTCCTTTGCGATATCGAAGACTCGCGACGCCTCTCGCACTCCAAACTGCCGGACCGCATCAAAGATCCAACTAACCTCTATATCCGGAAAACGGGCTGCCTCGGCGGTGATGGCCGCAAAGATCCGCTCTACGTTCTGTTCTTTCCACACAATTACGCCGACCGAAAGCGTGATCTCCGCGTAACAGACGTTTTGACGTCCCAGTTGCTCCAAGAGCCTTCTTGTAGCCAGCGCATAAGCCTCGGGAGAATCGAGTTTCCGCGTCACCCAGACATACGCCTTCAAAAAACCGGCAAACCCGGTGTAATGAAGATTCGTCCGAATGGCATCCAACGATAACGATGGATCAAGCTCGTGAATGGTCTCTGACTGGACGGATCCCTCCAGGTGAAGGTGCAGTTCGGCTTTGGGTAAGGCTTGCAGAAATTGCTGTAGCCCTAGGGCGAATTGGGGTTCGATTGGTATTCTCCTCAGAGTGGGACAAACGGGAAGAAAAGGCGTTCAGTGAACAGCCACAGCGGGCATCGAAGCAACGATAGCAGAAAGCCTTTGGACGTGATGAACACACACATGACTGACGAAGAACTGGAAGCGATAGCAGGCGGATATCACGGAGACGCATTCGCGGTCCTTGGGCCTCATCCGGCCAGAGATGGAGCTAAGGCGCTGGCAAGCGACGCGGAGGTGGACTGGGAAGTACGTGCCTTTCTCCCCCTCGCCCAGGACCTGGAAGTCCTGATCGGGAGTATAAGCGTTCCGATGACGCGAGTTCATCCAGCCGGAGTATTCAGCGGGCGCGTCGCTTCGAAACCAGCCCATTACAAATTGCGATTGACAGGTTACGACGGCGAGCGCTACGAGATGGATGACCCGTATCGGTTTCCCCCGGTGATCAGCAGTTTCGATTTGCACCTGTTCCTGGAAGGTACGAATTATGAGGTCTACAACGCCCTAGGATCTCACCTCGCCACCGTGGAGGGCGTGAGCGGAACGCGCTTCGCCGTGTGGGCGCCCAATGCCATGGTCGTGAGTCTGGTGGGCGATTTTAACGGATGGGATACGCGTCAAAATCCTATGCGTTTGCGCGAAGGCGGCGTCTGGGAACTGTTCATGCCCGGCATTGGCCCGGGAACCGCCTACAAATATCAAGTAAAATCGCGGCATCGCGGGTATACGCAGCAGAAAGCCGACCCGTATGGATTCGGGACGGAGACTCCGCCCAAATCGGCGTCCATCGTCGCCGACCTTGAAACGTACGAGTGGCAAGACGAAGAGTGGCTTGCCAAGCGTGCTAACGCGCGAATCTTGGATAGCCCGGTCGCCGTGTACGAAGTGCACCTCGGTTCCTGGAGAAAGGACGAGCACGGGCAACCACTCACCTACCGGCAGCTCGCGACGACGCTTGTCGAATATGTGAAGAAACTGGGCTACACGCATATCGAACTGATGCCCATAGCCGAGCATCCGTTTGCGCCCTCCTGGGGCTATCAAGTCACCGGCTATTATGCGCCTACGAGCCGCTTTGGGACTCCGCAGGATTTCATGTACTTCGTCGATTGTTGTCATCAGGCCGGCATCGGCGTGATCATCGACTGGGTGCCCGCGCACTTCCCCAAAGACGCGCACGGCCTCGCCTACTTCGACGGGACCGCGCTTTATGAGCATGAAGATCCTCGTCTCGGCGAGCATAGAGACTGGGGAACGCTGATCTTCAACTTCGGCCGAAATGAAGTGAAATCGTTCCTGATTTCAAACGCGCTGTTCTGGTTGAAGAAGTATCACATCGACGGGCTCCGGGTAGATGCCGTTGCTTCCATCCTGTATCTGGACTACTCGCGCAAGGCGGGCGAATGGGTTCCCAACAGGTTCGGCGGAAATGAGAATCTAGAAGCCATTGAGTTTCTGCGCAAATTCAACGAAGTGGCACACACGGTTCCCGGCGCGATAACCGTAGCGGAAGAATCAACCGCTTTCACCGGAGTTTCGCGTCCGGTGTATGCGAACGGGCTCGGCTTCACGATGAAGTGGAACATGGGCTGGATGCACGACATGCTGGACTACTTCGAAAAGGATCCGGTTCATCGCAAATATCATCAGAACGCGATTACATTCAGCATGGTCTACGCGTTCACGGAGAATTTCGTCCTGCCGATTTCGCACGACGAAGTTGTTTATGGAAAGCACGCACTGCTCGATAAGATGCCGGGCGATGAATGGCAGCGTTTCGCCAACACGCGTGCCTTTTTGAGTTATATGTATGGGCATCCCGGCAAAAAGCTGTTGTTCATGGGATGTGAGATCGGGCAAACGTCGGAATGGAACTCCGAGAGCGACGTGCAGTGGTGGCTGCTCGATCACGAAATTCACAGGAAACTTCAGCGATTCTGCGGTGCTTTGAACGAGCTGTACAAGAGCGAGCCAGCCTTATACGAGATTGATTTTCAATATTACGGATTCGAGTGGATTGATTTCCACGACAGTGACAACTCGATCATCTCCTTCGTGCGGCGCGCTAAACGCAAAGATGATTTTGTAGTAATCGTTTGCAACTTCACACCAACTCCGCAGATGGCGTACCGGATGGGATTGCCGGAGGCTGGTGGGTATCGGGAGATCTTTAACTCGGATGCGGAGATATTTGGAGGCAGCAATTTGGGTAATGGCGGTTACGTGCAAGCCGAGCCGACCGAGTCGCACGGCAGGCCCGCTTCCGCGTTGCTGGTTATTCCTCCGCTTGGCGCTATCGTGCTGAAACCCACTCGGCCACTGCCTGAAATGGCGCCGGAGGAAACAGCGCAGATCTCAGAGTGAGGAAGAAAGTTTTAAAGCTCAACCGGCACGTCCAAGCTTCGCCACAGGTACCAACTGGCAGCCGAACAATAGGGATGCCAGTTTTTCGCGAGTTCCGCCAGTTCTGCTGGCTTCGGCATCTCAACGAGCCCATAAGCCTGGCGTACGGCGTTTCGAATTCCGAAATCGGTAAGTGGCATCACGTTGGGCCGCTGAAGCGCGAACATGAGGAACATCTGTACGGTCCAGACACCTACGCCTCTGACCTGAGATAAAAGCTCAATGACCTCTTCGTCTGGTAGGTCCGCCAGCTTCGAGAAATTGATTTCGCGGCGCGCCACCCGTTCTGCCAAGTCGGTCAACGACGCTATTTTCTGACGCGACAGACCGCAGGCACGCAGATCTTCAGGCGCGAGCTTCAGGAAGGCGGTGGCCGTGAAGCGCCGCCCTACCGCCTTGCGGACTCGCTCAAATATCGTTCCTGCCGCTTTGCCGTGGAGCTGTTGGAACGTAATGGAGCGGGCCAGCGTCTCGAATGTTGGCTCCCTGGCGGCCAATAAGCATGGTCCCACGCGCTTGATGATTCCGGCCATTACAGGATCGGAATTGCGAAGGTGCGAAGTTGCTGATTTCATTTACCGATTTCAATTACCAGCCCGAGTCCAAGAGAAACTAGAAGATAATCATAATTGACATGAGCAGTTGCAGTTATCTCCGATACGCGTTGGCCGCTTCCCTTTTGGCGGGCGTTCTGAATGCCCAATCTATTCCTCCTCCGCCACCGGACCAGACCGCAAGTCCCGATTCAACGATCCGCGTCGATGTCGACTTGGTGAACGTCTTTTTCACGGTGCGCGCAAAAAAGGGCGGCCAGCTCATCCCCAATCTGGAGAAGAACGATTTCCAGATCTTCGAGGACGGCAAAGGACAAACGATCAAGCGGTTTTCCCGCGAAGCTGACCAGCCCCTGACACTGGGTTTACTGATTGACATTAGTGCCAGCCAGGAGAATCTGGTGGATATCGAGCGGCAGGCCGCTTCACAGTTTTTCTCGAGCGTCATCCGGCAGAAAGACGAAGCTTTTCTGATTTCGTTTGGCAAAAGTACCGATCTGTTACAGGATTACACGAACTCGCCGCGGCTGCTTACGGCGGGATTGAGAGACCTTAAGGGAGATGGACAGACGCCCATGATCCGGGGGAATCCAATTCCGGTCAATACGGGCCCGATAGGAGGAGATCTCGGGTCTCCAAAGGGCACACTGCTTTTCGATGCGATTTACCTCGCCTCGGACGAGAAGCTTAAAACTGAAGTGGGGCGAAAGGCCCTGATTCTGATAACCGATGGAGACGACCAGGGCAGCACATATAAGCTGCGTGACGCCATAGAAGCGGCCCAGAAATCCGACGCCATGGTCTACAGCATCTACTACGTGGACCGCGCTTTCTACGGAGGCATGGGAGGCGGAGGCGAAAGCGATCTGCGCAAGATCTCGGAAGAGACGGGCGGACACGTCTTCAAGGTGGATTCCAAGCATCCGCTCAGCGAGATCTTCCGGCAAATTCAGGACGAATTGCGCAACCAGTACTCGATTAGTTACACCCCTACCGCCGCCGAACGCGATGGATCGTTCCGCCACATTCAAATTAAAGTAGACCAGTCCGATGACCGCGTGCAAGCCCGCGCGGGCTACTACGCTACGAAGAACGACGGTCAGTAGAGTTTTCGCGGAGTTTCAAATACTCACCAATCGCAACGCGTAAGGGCGGCATCGGCGCTATTCCGGCGGCTTCCAGTTTACTGTTCGAGAGCGCCGAGCACTTGGGCCGCCGCGCGGCAGCCCGGTACTCTTTCTCGTTAGTCGGGGTGAGCGCAGGCGAGACGCCCGCGAGTTCGAAGATCAGTTCTGCGTAAGCGTACCAGGAGATTGGCTCGCCGCCGCCCATGTGGAATAAACCTCCCAAGCCTTTCTCAATCATGTCGGCTGTTCGCGCGGCCATCGCCGGCGCGTAGGTGGGAGAGGCGACGTGATCCTGAACGACGCGAATGGGGTTGCCGCTCTTCGCCAGCCTCAGCATGAGTTCCACGAAGTTGCCGCGGGCTGTGAAAACGCCTGCCGGACCGAAAACACCGGAAGTGCGGATCACAAGTGGGTTGTCAAGGTATGCCTGAGCGTACAGTTCGCCCGCAAGTTTCGAGACTGCGTAGGCCCCTAGCGGGTGAGGGATATCAGTTTCGACGTAGGGGCCGCCTTTAGTTCCATCGAAGACGTAGTCCGTTGAATAGTGAACTAGCCGGGCATCCACCTGACGGCAGGCCATCGCCAGATTCCTAACGGCCAACGCGTTTGCTTCGTAGGCGGCTTGCGGTTCCGTTTCGGCGATGTCCACCTGATTGTAAGCAGCCGCGTTAATTACAAGTTGCGGGTCGGCTTGCGCGATCGAGGCTTCGACGCGTTGCGCGTCGGTCACATCTAGAGACTGCCGGTCAAACCGCTGAACAATCCAGTTTCTGTGCTCAAATTCGCGGCATAGCTCTACTCCGAGTTGCCCGCCGCCTCCAAGTACTACGACCTTACGTTGCATCCATAACGCAGCATAGCGGACGCGGCGGAGCAACTAAGAAGAAAACCCTGCGTGGGCCATTTTCAGGGGTGCAGGAGTCTGTTCACCCAATAGGCTCGCTCGAAGGTTCATCAGGCTCTGCAGACCGGTAAGAATCTGCTCCACCTTTATCTCCACGTGCCAGGTGTCGTCGCAGTTATGAGTGCACGCGACCACTTCGCCCAAGAACATGGCGTCATCGTATTCGACTGTCAATGCCGTCAAAGCGGGTAGACGGTCGCGTGACGTCAAGTTCAGACGTTTGCCTTCCATGCCTTGAAAACAGCAAGGAATACTTTCGCCCCGATTGGCCGATGGCAGTTGGATAGTTGCGCGGTTTGGAAGATCTGAAAATATCGTGCTCACAAATAACTAATCGGCGCGGAACGAAAAACCATTAGAGAGAAACAGACTTTTTTCTAGTTCACAGAACCGCGATCCCGTCAGGGGGTGGCCGAGATCTTTTAAAGCCTGGAACCGATTAGAAGCCAGAGAGAAGCCCCGACGGCCACTGGGAGCAGAAGCTCCATCCAGGTTCGAAGTGAAAACACCAGACCGGGGCTGCGCGTCTCGCTTGGTTTCCGGCCACGCGAACGGACGTTTTCGGTCAAACGGCACTGGATATCGGTCGGACGGCCTTGCAGAGCCCTGATAAGTTCCTCACGCCCACGCTTGTCCGCAATAAGAATAGTCGCCGAATTGATACCCTGCGTCGATTCCTGCAACTTGCGGCGAAGGTGCGGCGGCAATTCCGATAGCGAACGGTAGACCTGAGTGGTCGTGGAAGTTCCTACGAAGATGGTCGAACTTCTTGTAGTGAGACGTGTCATCGAGTACCTTCAGTCACCAAGAGCGCACAGGCGCTCCGTGGGGGATTCTACAATACCGGCTCCCGCCCTGGCGAGCGTCACCTGGATGAATCCTAACGCAGCTTTCGAGAGAGCTTTATCCTTGCGATAAATAAGACCCAGGCGACGGACCATGGGCTCAGGTCCCAACGACACACAGGCCAAATTCCCGTCCGCCACGTCCTCCTGGCAGTTCGAACCCGCCAGAAACGAGACGCCCAAACCCGCTATCACGAAGCGTTTGATCATCTCCGTGGAATCGAGTTCCATTGAAATATTCAATTCGTCCTGAACCGGGTCGAGCCACGAATTCAAGCGCGCCCGTGTAGTTCCACCTTTAGGCAGCAGGATCTGCTCACCAACCAGATCTTCAGGGGCCACTCTATCGTGAGATGCAAGGGGATGGTGGGCCGGAACAAGCAATTTGATCTCGTCCGAGTGTATTTTCACCACCTGAAGCTTTTTTTCCTGCACCGGAAGCTGGGTAATGCCAAAATCGGCGAGACTGTCGATGACGGCCTGAACAATGCGTGTGCCATAGGCGCGGTCAACCAGCAACTGGACATTCGGAAACTGTTTTTTGAATTCCGCGAAGACGCCCGGAAGCACGTAGATGCAGGTGGCCTCATTGGCTGCAATGACCAGTTCGCCTCGCGGCACCTTTTCAAGCTCGTTGATGGCATCCTGAGCGCGTCGCCGTAAGGCGAGAATCTGCTCACAATGGTCGGCGAAAATTCTGCCCGCAACCGTCAACGAAATACGGGTACCGAGCCGCTCAAAAAGAATTGTATTCAACTCCTGTTCCAACTGACGAATTTGCGCACTAATAGCGGGCTGCGTCCGATAGCAGGTCTGCGCCGCTTTCGAGAAGCTCTTCAGCCGCACGATTTCCAAGAACGTGTGGAGTTGATCCAGATCCATTACTGAAAGCCAACACACATTACAAAATGCGTGCAGCTTTGAGAGCCAATTGTAGCAACATCCGGGCGGGCAGTTTATGTGCCCTACAAAAAAGATTGATAACGCTCGCCGGGAGTTCGCCGAGTGTTTCAATTCACTTTTTTCAGGATCCTCGCGCCAGGGGGAAGGTCGAAGATCGCGGCCGGAAGCGGCTGATCTACCTGAACCTGATCAGCAAACATCTGGTAAACCTTATATCCGTTTCTCTGGCGCTCCACGGAAAACGGCCACATCACCCCCCCGGCGTTGCGGTATTTGTCAAATTCCGTCGCCTCGTCGTTGTGAACGCGAGTGGTTTGGTCCATCCAGCTGTATGTCTCGTGGACGGGAAGCCTCGTGTTGTGGTCGAAGTAGACCCGTACGGTTTCGTCCTTGGAATCGGTTATATCGACAATTTCGACGTGCCTGCTCAGGTAAACTTCGGAACCTATATAGTCGAACTGCATGCCGGGTTCATTGAGGCGGAATCTCAGGATATATAGAATGTCGTTCTGAGTCGTGCGCGCGTACCGCTGCCAATCCTCTTCCGGAATCGGCCGTGCACCGCGAAAAGTGATGTCCCACGCCTGATCCGGGAGAAACAGATACGAGTAGTCCATCTTCTTTCCAAGAAGTTCGCGCTCACGAAGGGCCAATCCGTTGTTGGGTGCTTCGGACAAATACTCAACGTAAATCTTTGCGAGACTCAGACTGCTAAGCTGGTCGTGAAAAAACGCGTAAATGCGTCCGGTCGCGACGCGGTTGCGCATATGCAGGAAGTGATCGCCTCCGAGCGCGGTGACGGCTTCATCCATGACCTGCCTTCCTTGATTCACAGGTGTTTGAGCAGGAGCCGAGGCACCAACCAGAGTTGCCATTAACAGGGATTGAACGAAGCTTCTAAAGTGCATGAGTTGTTCAGGCACAGCTTATCGAGTGGACCCAATACTGGCTGGTTTCGCTCGATTCGCCGGGCGCGTGTATGGAACCGCGGCGTTCCCGCAACGGTCCACCCTCGCGACCGTTCAGTGCAGCCTGGATCTCTGCCAATACAGCTAAAGCGACCTGTTCCGGACCGTCCGCCCCGATATCAAGACCCATTGGGCTGTGGAGCGCGGGACCGAGTTGATCGGGAGCGATGCCAGCGTCCGCCAACAGTTGGGTGCTGCGCTTGCGAGGACCTAAAATACCCAGATATCGGGGCGGTTTCGCGGCGAGTTGCCGCAAGACGTCCAGATCTTGGCTATAGCTGTGGGTCATCAAAATGGCGACTGTCCAGGGATCGATTTTCGTCGCCGCATCGTCTCCCGACCGGCGGATCACGACTTCGTTGGCACTCGGAAACTTGTCCCGTTTTACGTAATGGGCACGGCCATCTAAGACCGAAACGTTCCATCCCAGAAAATTCGCCAAGCCAGTCACGGGAACAGCGTCGTCCCCTGCCCCGAAAATCAAGAGACGGACGGCGGGCGTCAGGGTTTCGATGAACGCTTCGGTTTGCTGCCGCTGGACTATCCTGGAACTCTCGGCCCAAAGGGCGGTCCGCGATTCCCGCGCCAGCCAGTCTGCGATTGTGGCATCCGGGATGTTGTGGTTGACACAGCCGTCTACGTGGATGGTCAAGCGCTCGCCCGCTGCTTGGTGTGGCTGAATGCAATGGGCGATGGCAGCGGGTTGCCGCGAAGAGCGAACCTGTTCGATGACATTTAGAACCGCCGGTTGATTAGGGTGCAGGCGTTCAAGCAAAACGTAAATGATCCCGTTACAGCCCAGACCGAAGCCCGGGCCAATTTCGCCTTCGGGGGTTGTGTCGTACTTGCGAATCGTTGCACCGTTCTCCGTCAGCCACCAAGCTTTCTTGACGAGATCGTCCTCCAGGCAGCCGCCGCTAATAGATCCGGCACGCTCGCCAGTCTTCGTCAGCAGCAACCGAGCGCCGGGTAGGCGATAGGACGACCCGTTCGTCTTGACTACCGTCGCGAGAACTGCGGACTGGCCCGCCCGTTCGGTACTACCCCAAAGCTTCAGGATCTGATCGATGTCTTTCATTAAGCGACGAGTGGCTTTTCTTCCAGCTTACGGGATCAACGGGGCCACATGTGACACGCAAAGCTAAATCTGTAGGGAAATATCAGTATAGGATTTAACGTTTCTGCCGATTTTTTCGGGTTCGAAACCGACGATAATGGTCCTAGTACCCTTAACCCTTTGAAACGGGAGGAGCACTTACCTGGGCGGCGGACAGATGCTAAAGTTGCGAAAAGACGGAAGAAAATCCCACGCTTGGACTAGTTAACGTGAATCGTCTTACACAATACTGTTTCGTGAGCTGCTGCTCTTCCGGAAGTTTGTTAGAAGCGGGTCGGGTATGTTGCGAGTCAAATCGATACGGAGCCTCAAATTTGGGAAATTTAGGATATTAACGGTGCGGAGCCTAAGGATGAGCAGGATTATAAGTCAAAGTCTGTTTCGCTCAGAAATCGCCCCAGCCAAGTCATGGCAGAGCTATGTGACAAGCGGCGCGGTTCACGTCGTTGTCATAGCCGCACTTTGCTTCATAACTTTTCCTGCGGTTAATAAGATTATCATGCCGCAAGAACGGGTCACTCTCATTTCGCCCGTTTTACCGGTATATAAGCCGAAGGTCGTGCCACAGCCCATAATCCGGCATCCCATTGTCCTTAGGAAAGAAGTAATTGTAAAGAACATTGTCCCTAAACCGGTGATTCCACCCCCGGTTGTGAAACCGCCCGAGCCCAAGCTGTTGGCCAAAGCGCCCGAGGTCAAGGAGATCGCTCCGGTTCCCGTCGAGCATCTACCAGAGACGAAACTGGCGCCGCCCGCTCCTCCTAAGCCTGAGGTTCATACGGGCGTATTTGCGAGCGACAGTCTGGCAAAGGGCGCACGTGCGCCTCACGAGTTGAAGGTTGGCGGTTTCGGAGATCCGAACGGAGTTCACACCTCTCCCGATTCGCGCCCGGCTCCAGTGATGATGGCGCGTGTGGGTGGATTCGACATGCCCAACGGAGAAGGTCATAGCGGAGGAGGCGGCCATTCTCAAAACGGCGGCGTACACGCGGCTGGATTCGGGTCGGCGGGAGATCCCAATGGCGTACCCGACGGAACCGGCACGCACGGGTCGGTTCGCACGGGCGGATTCGGCGACGGAACTGTTGCCAATGCGGGGCACGCACAGACGCGGCAAGCTGAGCCGTCCACTACGCCTGTCGAAATTCTATTCAAGCCCAAGCCTGTGTATACCCAAGAAGCGCGGAACCTGCGGCTCGAAGGCCAGGTTTCGATTCAAGTTCTGTTCCTCGCGAACGGCGGAGTGAAAGTAGTCCACGTTGTACATGGGCTGGGTCATGGCTTGGATGAAGCGGCGGAGCAGGCTGCGACCCAAGTGCGCTTCCGCCCGGCAACTCGTGGCGGTGTACCCGTGGACACCAGCGCAACCATCTATATAACCTTTGAACTCACATGAGCGAACGGGAGATTTTTCGCGTCGCATCGCATTTTATTCGGTTTAGTAACGGCATCACAAATATGAAAAGTTCTAACGCAATCATTCTGTCCCAACTCCTTTTGCTCGGAGCTATAGCCGGGCTTTGTCCCGTAACGGCCCAAACGGTAGCTCCTCAGGGCCAATCGATTGTCTCACCCCAGCCCGCGTCGGATCTCAACAACGCGTTCGACCAGTCCGCGCCATCAACTCCAGCGCGGAACTTCGAGGAGATGATGGATCGAGCGATCGCTCGTGAGCACATTCTCGTCAAAAAGTTGAAGCAGAAGGCGCCGGTTATTGAAACCTACATCCAGGAAGTCAAGACGGACGAGGACCTTGGGTTCGTACCAAAGACTGACCGCTATTTTCTGGGCAAGTTGGATATGCGGGAGGGTGTCGGTGACGACTCTTTCATACCTCTGCCTACCGGTTTCCGTAAGATTCCGCATGTGATGGCATCCGTAGTGACGAGGCAGTACTTTCCCCGTGGGTTTGCCTATATGATGTTCGTCGATCAATCGGATTTCGACCGCGCGCATTACAATTTTCAATATGTCCGGCGTGAGTTCCTGGGTGACGTACGATGCATTGTGGTCGATGTGACGCCCCAGAAAAAGTCGGGACGTGACCGCTTCGAAGGACGGCTCTGGATTGAAGATGAGGGCTATAATATCGTCCGCTTCAATGGAGTTTACGTTCCTCTGCGTGACCACAAGCACTCGCATTTCGATTCGTGGCGTGTAAACGCGGGACCGGGGCTCTGGCTACCGGCTTACATTTACACAGAGGAGAGCGCTCATGGGTCGGCTCCGCTAAAGTCGCCCGCATTCCGCGCTCAGACGCGTCTTTGGGATTACGAGACTCAAAAGGACAAGTCGGAAGAGGCATTCACGAACTTAACTGTCGATATTCCGCAAGGCGTAAAGGATCAGAGCGAGGCGGCGGCCACCGATAATTCTCCGATTCAGGAGCAGAGACTGTTTCAACGTCAGGCCGAAGATAACGTGATCGATCGGCTCCAGCAGGCCGGGTTGGTTGCTCCAAAGGGCGAAATCGACCAAGTGCTCGACACTGTTTTAAACAATCTTCTCGTAACGAACAACATTAATATTGAACCGGGTGTACGGGTCAGAATTTTGCTGACAACTCCACTTGAATCGGCCCCCGTCGGCCATACGATCCTGGTCAGCCGGGGTCTGATTGACGTACTACCGGACGAGGCTTGTCTGGCGGCCGTCATTGCCCATGAACTGGCTCACATCGTCTTGGCGCATAACATTGATACAGCCTATGCGTTCGCTGATCGGTTGATGTTTGACGATCCTGACGTAGTGAAGCGCATAAAGCTGGCGCGCAATCATGAGGAAGAAGCGGCAGCAGACACGAAGGCAATGGTGATTCTTAAAAACTCTCCGTATAAGGACCAACTGGCTCGGGTCGGCTTGTTCCTAAGAATGCTTTCGACGCGCAGTGACGAGGTGCCTCATTTGATCAAACCGCTACTTGGAAATCAAATGGCAGACACCAAGAAGGATACACGAATGGCGGGATTGATGGATATTTCACCGGAACTTCAGGTTAGAAATACCGGCCAAGTTGCCGCATTGCCGCTAGGATCACGGGTGCGGATGAATCCCTGGAACGACGAACTACACCTGATGAAGAGTCACAACGTCGCTATGATGTCGGCCAAGGAAAAGCTCCCATTTGAAATCACTCCGTTCATGCTCCACCTGACTCGCGAGCCAGTCGCTCCCGCGCCGCCGGCGGAAAATGCCGCTCCGGGCCCAGTCAATACAAGTGAGAACACAAATCCGGCTAACAAGCAGTAGCAGACGGTTATAGATGGAACTCTTCACCGATCTCATGGAGGCAAACGCGATACGGTGAAGAGCCCGCTGCGTTCACCAGCCGTTCAATAGGCTCCGAACGGGGCTCACGGCTCAGTTGAAAAGTCTTGTGGTGGACCGGCAGTATGTATTCCGACCCCGCCTGGTTAGCCATCGACATCGCTTGCTCAGGATTGCAGTGCACGCGTATCCACGGGTCGTAAGCGCCAATTGGCATGATGGCGAGGTTGACCGGCCTGGAAGATCGTAAATCCGAGAACGATTCCGTGTAGGCGGTGTCGCCGCCGAAAATGAGCCTGAATCGGCCCGTATCGATCAGATAACCGTTGTAGCCGCGATACAAGTCGCTTCGCATCCTAGCGCCCCAATGTGCTACCTCGAAGGCCGTCATCCGTGCCGGGCCCACCTGAACTGATTCGTTCCAGCTAAGTTCATGAACAGCGGCGTAGCGTCTAGGGCGCAATAAATCCGAAGTCCGGAATGCCGTAACGACCGTCGTGGCCCGATTTTCGAGTTGTCTCAGGCTTGGGATATCGAAATGATCCATGTGCGCGTGCGAAAGCAGCACTAAATCGATCGGAGGTAGTTCGGGAAGTGATGCAGCGACTTCAACAAGCCGTTTGATTCCCACCGTTAACGGGCCAAGGCTAAGACCAACCCGGCTGCTGAAGACGGGGTCGGTCAGAATCGTGAAGCCATCCAACTTCAGCAGCACGGTACTGTGTCCTAGCCAGGTCGCGTGCAAGCCCTCATTGGGCCAAACCTCAGGCCGGGGACGATTCGGCGGCGGCAGGCTTTCTCGCGAATACTCCTTCGAGATCTCCCGAAAAAAGGCCGGAGCGGCGCGACGCAGGAACCTCGCTGTCTCAGGCGCCCGCGTCATGTGCCGCGAAAACGCGGAGACACCAGTCACACTGTTTAGACACTGATATCGGCGAAAATGGTTCAGGCGCTACGGCGCTTCATTCGAAAAACCGCATTCTTGCCGAATCGCCCGTCAGCCGGCGTTCTCCTTCTTCGGTAGCGCACGAAGAAAGTCAAAGTCACAACCCAGGTCCGCCTGAGTAACATGATCCAGAAAAAGCCGACCGTAGCCGCGGTCGTACTTCGGCGGAGGGACGACGAAGTCCGCTGCGCGGCGCTTCATCTCGTTCGGATCTACGCAAAGTGTCACGCTTCGCAGTTCGACATCCAATTCGATCTCATCGCCCGTCCTCACAAGCGCTAATGGACCGCCTACGGCAGACTCCGGCGCCACATGCAGCACGACGGTACCAAAACTGGTGCCGCTCATACGTGCATCACTGATCCGGACCACGTCGTCAATACCTCGGTTGAGCAGCGCAAGGGGCATCGGGATGTGACCCCATTCGGGAAAACCGGGTGCGCCCCGGGGCCCCCCGTTCGTCATAACCAGAACCGAATCTTGCGTAACCGGTAAATCCGGTCGATTGATCTCTTCCAGCATCTGCTGATGATTTTCGAAAACGTAGGCTTTACCTCGATGCTTCAGCAAGTGAGCCGAAGCCGCGGTCTGCTTGAGAACAGCCCCATCAGGCGCAAGATTGCCGCGCAGAATAATGGTTCCACCTTCCGGATGCAGCGGCTCGGCGAGAGTGCGAATGACATCCCGGTTGTAACATTCGGAGGCGCTTACGTTATCCCGGACACTCTTTCCGGTGACAGTCACCGCCTCGCCATGCAGTAGTGGAAGAACCTCGCGCATGACGGCCGGAATTCCACCGGCATAGAACAGGTCTTCCATCAGATATTTGCCGGAAGGCTTGATGTTTGTGATGTAGGGAGTGCGCCGCGAGATCCTGTCGAAATCGTCGAGAGTAAGATCGATGCCAAGGCGCCCGGCGATCGCCAGCAGATGCACCACGGCATTCGTCGAGCCGCCGATCGCCATATCGACTGTCACCGCGTTCTCAAACGCCTCCTTGGTCATCACCAGCGAGGGACGCAGATCTTCTCTCACCATCTCGACGATGCGCCGGCCACTCTGTTCCGCGATGGCCATCCGCCGCGAATCGACGGCCAAAATATTCGCGCACCCGGTAAGCGTCATCCCCAGCGCCTCGGCCAGACTGGTCATCGTCGATGCTGTTCCCATAACGCTGCAATGCCCGGTACTTCGCGCAATACAGCCTTCGACCTCTTGTAACTCTTCTTCACTAAGCTTCCCCGTACGGTATAAATCAAACAGCTTCCGGCCATCTGTCCCTGCCCCGAGCCGTCTGTCCCGCCACTGGCCGCTCAGCATAGGTCCGCCAGGGACGACGATGGCGGGGATGTCCGCGCTCGCGCAGCCCATTAATTGTGCCGGGGTCGTCTTATCGCACCCGCAGAGCAAGACGACGCCGTCTATTGGGTTCGCCCGGATCGACTCTTCCACGTCCATCGCCATCAGATTGCGGAAGAGCATCGCCGTTGGGCGCATAAACATCTCGCCCAATGAGATCGTCGGGAATTCAAGAGGCAGGCCACCCGCCGCCCAGACTCCGCGCTTAACCGCTTCCGCGACTGTGCGCAAATGCAGATTGCAATTGTTCAATTCACTCCAGGAATTACAGATCCCGATGACAGTCCGCCCGTCGAACACTTCGTGACTGAATCCTTCGGAACGAAGCCACGCCCGCCGCGCAAATCCGTAATACTCGTCCGAGTTGCCCCACCATTCCTGACTTCTTAGCTTCCGTTGGCCCATGGCCTTCTATTAAAGCGGATCGCGTTTAAGCTCCGCGTGACATTTTTTTGGGAGCTGCCTTTTTGGCTGGTTTCGACGCGGACCGTTCAGACGTCGCGGGCTTCTTCAGCGCGGCCAGGCTCTTTTGAAGAGCCTCGGTAATATCGACAACTGAAGATGACCGGACCGGCCGCTCTACTGGCGCCGCAGGCTGGCCGGCTACCTTGCGGGCGATGATCGATTCAACCTTTTCCCGGTAGGTGTCGTGGTATTTCGCCGGCTCGAATGGCGCTGCAAGCGACTGAATCAACATCTGCGCTAAGTCGAGTTCTTTCTGAGTGACAGCGCTCGCATCCGCCCGGTACTCCTCATCCGCCCGTACCTCCGTCGTGTAAAACATCGTGTGCGCAATGATCCCGGTTTTCCCAGGCCGTAAGACGACGGCGTGCTCGCGGCTGTGCATTGCAAATTGCGCCAGGGCTACCAGCCCCGAAGTCTGCAACGAACGGTACAGCAGCGCATATGCCTTCTGTCCTGCTTCTTCCGGCACGGCATAGTACGACGTCTCAAGGTAAACCGGATCGATTTCACTGAGTTGTACGAATTCCTGTATCTCCATCTCAGTTGCTGTCTTCGGGGCGACACTTTTCAGTTCCTCGGGATCGACAACTACAAACCGGTTCTTCTCGTATTCGTAGCCCTTCACGACCGATTGCTGGGGCAGAACCGTATCGGTCCCTTTACGAACCGAAACCTGCTGCACTGGCGCTAGATCCGGATGTGAAACGAGGCTCACGTTCTGCGCAGTTTCTTCTTTCTCTTCGGCCTCATAGGCTGGCTCGGCGAAACTAGACGTTCGCTCCCGTTCAACCTGATCGGGCTGGGCGCGGTACATGCGGCGGAAGCTCACCCGTTCGGCTCGTGCCGCACGGAACAACCTCACCGGTACCGAGACCAGACCAAAAGTTACGAAGCCGCGCCAGACTGTGCTTGCCATCCGAACCTCCTGCTAGTGGGATTGCGAGAACGCCAAACAGTTTCTTCGCATCCTGTTCGATCCGGTACTCTAAGGTCAGACCTTGCAATTCAGTTACCGCTTACCGGCGCTCTCCCTTCTCGCTTGCTTGACGGCCTTACCGGTTGCCGCGCAGTTTCCTTCCATCACCCTTCAACAGCGCACGATTGAAGAGTTTGACGCCTACACAAAGAAGGTGGAGACTCAACTCTCAAGCCGCTGGCACGGTCAGCGATCTTTTCTCGAGATTGATGAAGTCCCTGAGTTGCGGGGCAAAGTGTTAAGTGGGGAAATTCCCATTCGTCCTGCTGGTGCGAAGAACCCCGTGGATATCTTCGATGGAATGGTAGCGGACTGGATTGGAGACGTGTTCATTCCAAATGCGTCGGTAGGGCGCGTCCTTGCGGTGCTTCAGGACTTCGATCATCACTCTAAAATCTATCCGGAAATTACGCGCTCTCGCCTATTGAGCCGGACCGGAAATCACATTTCCGGATACTGGCGTCTTGAGAAGAAGGATCAAGTCATTCCGGTCGTCTTAGATGTAGTGGATGAAGCCGATTATCAGCAGGCCGCTCCTGGCAAGTGGATCTGCCGCGCGTATGCCAGGAACGTGTCGGAAGTCGATAAACCCGGAACTTCACAGGAAGAAAAGCTGCCTCCTGGTCGCGGCCAGGGTTTCCTATGGCGTCTTTATGCTTACTGGAGTATTGAGGCGATAAACGGAGGCGTGCTGGCGGAGTGCAGAGCGGAAACTCTATCTCGCAGCGTTCCGCCAGGTCTGGGATGGGTGGTCAAGCCACTTATCAAAAGCTTACCGCGAGAATCTCTCTCTTCTACACTTCGAAACACGCGCGCCGGGGCCATTCAGAAATAGTCCAGGCCCGGAGCTAATGAACTCGTTCCGAATGCTTCGCCCGGCAACCTTCCGAACAGTAATAAAAGCTCTGCGCGCCCACCTGATGGCGGAATGGCGTTGTTTCCACCACATACGTCCCACATACCGGATCTTTATGTAAGTTGCTGCCATTCGATGGCGCGGGCGGTACGGTTCCGCTCCGCGCTGCATCGGGTTTAGCATCGGGTGGCCGTTGCTGAAACGCATTGGATGTCGCCGTGCCAATGCCTTTAAGAAAGCTCGATAACACCGCACGAGCCGCGATGATGATGACGATCGTGAGAAGCAGTTCGAAAAGAGCGCGGAACATCGGGAGGATTACGGAAATACTGGAGAGCACCCATCCGAGCGCCCTCCAGATTTCATTGCTTTCTTACTTTTTCTTCTTAGCGCCGGGCACCACAACCTTCGTCTGCACTGTTTCGCCCATCGCCTGAAGCATTGCGGTCGATTCCTGCGCGTGCGGACCAGTCGGCTGAAGCTCAAGGTACTTCTTAAGAGCTACCGCCGTCTCGGGTGGATATGTTTGCGCTCCACTCTTTGGATCGACCGAACCTTTCGCCATCAGCAGACTTCCCATTTCATACCAGGCCTCGGCATAATTCGGGTCGGCATCCGTCGCCTTCTTGAAGAAATCGACCGCCTGATCAGACTTTCCGTGATTCACCAGGTTCGCGCCCATATTGAAGTAAGCCTTCGGAGCGGTAGCCGGGTCGAGTTGGGCCGCCTTGGTCAGAGCTTCTGTTGCTTCCGGCATCTTTCCTTCCGCGCCGTAGATGTTCCCGATCTGGTTATAAGCACTTCCGGAATCGGGCTTCAGCGCAAGCTCTTTTTGATACGCGGCAACGGCTTGGTCATAGGATTTGTTTTTGTCGTCCCCAGTTTGCACATTTGCCAGCCCCACGTAAGCCAATCCCAGGTTGTCCCAGATTGCAACCTGACTCGCATCCATCTGATTGGCCTTGGTGAAGCTGTCGATCGCCGCTTGATAGTCGGTTGTTTTCTGGGCGTTATCCTGATCGGCCTGAGCCTTCTTCAAAGCGTCCATGCCACCGTTGAAAGCGTCGTTGAGAGCCTTGTTCTTCTTCATCGCTTCTGAACGCTGCTTGGCGGCCGCTTCGAACTTCTCTCTATCCTCTTTGCTCATACTATGTTCCTGCTCTTTTGAGAGCTGACCTGTCTGAGCGGCCTGATTGAGGGCGGACTGCGCCGCGGCCATCTTGCTTAAATCGAAGTTAACCGGAGGATTGTCGTCGCCGTACCCTCCCTTCACACCCTTAACCGAATCGGCAACCTTGCCATCTACCATGCAAGAAACGCTGTAGGTGCCCATCGGTAATCCCGTATAGAGCCAGTGGCCATGCTTATCTGTTTTTACTTGATAATGGCCCTTAATATCCGTACGGTCGAGAACGATCATGGCGCCTTTTAGCGGCTGCCCGTCTGTACCCTTAACATCGCCCTGCAGGGTCGACGTCTGAGCCCATGACATGCATGCCGAGAACAGCACAAACCCGAGTAGAACAAAAGAACGCCGCAGCTGGGCGAGCATAATATACCTAACCTCTCTAGTTCAATATTTCAGCCTAAGCTTACTATAGTCCTTCTTTCAAAACGGCGCGATCTCCCTAACCCATCTGAACTTCCGGCACGGAGCCCACGAGCCGTAAGCGAGTGCAATCCACGGCTGCAACTCCGGCGGGTTCACCTGCATCTGACCTAGTAGTCTTCGCACATGTCCCGATCACTATCTACATTGGCCGCCTTATCGACACTGCTCCTGGTTTCGCTTCAGGTCTCGGCGCAGTCACTCGTAAAAGCGGAGGATCTCTACAAACACACCGATTACGAGACATCGCTGACCTTACTAAATAAAGCCAGCAACGACGGTCCCACGAATTTCTTAATTGGCCGCGATTACTTCATGCTTGCGGACTTCAAGAAATCGACTGATTACCTGCAGAAGGCCACGGCCGAAGTTCCGAAGAACTCGGAATTTATGGATTGGCTCGGACGGGCGTACGGTAAGCGCGCCGAGACCTCGAACCCGCTCTTCGCGCCCGCTCTTGCCTCCAAGGCGCGCCAGGCGTTTGAAAAATCCGTTGAATTGGATCAGAGAAACTCGGATGCTTTAAGCGATCTGTTCGACTATTATTTGGGTGCCCCAGGCTTCCTGGGCGGCGGCTACAACAAGGCTGCTGCCGTTGCCGAAAAGATAGCTGTCGTCGATCCGCCTGAAGGTTATTTCGAGCGAGCCAAGCTTGCACAGAACCGCAGGGAGTTCCAGACGGCAGAGCAGCATTTGCGTCGAGCCATCGCAATCACGCCGCAAAAAGTTGGCGGACTCTTGGAATTAGCCAAGCTTTTGGCAATGGAAGGCCGCGCGCATGAAAGCGATGCATTGCTCAGTCAGGCCCAAGCCATTCAGCCGAATGATCCAGCTGTCTGGTATGCACGCGCGGACATTCTGATTAAACAAAAGCGTAATACCGAGGAAGCGAAGAATCTGCTTCAGAAATATATGCGCGCCCCGGTCACCGTAGACGATCCGCCGAAAGGGGAAGCTGTTCGGCTACTCCGGCAAGTCGGCGGCGCATAAACTGACAGGGGGGCTGCGGATTTCCGCAACTTGCCGAACCGTCACCTTCGATGAAATTTTCAGAGGCGATTCGCTTCAGTCTTCAAGCCCTTCGGGCGAACCGCCTCCGCACGTTCCTCACCGCGCTTGGCCTGATCATTGGCAATGCATCGGTCATCCTCGTTGTCACCATTTCACTGGCAAGCAAAGACCTGATTCTAGACCAGATCCGCGGCATCGGCTCCAATCTCGTTTACGCGAATCTCGAAGCCAGCGGGATGAACGCCTCGCAAGTTCAAGCGGATTTCGTGAAGCTCAGCGATGTTCAAGCGATTCGGGATACGCTCGGCAATAAGATTGTCGCGGCTGCCGCCGTCATGGCCAATACGGATCAGATTGTAGTAGGCGGAAAAGTCCGGCCCGTTACAGTAGATGGCGTTGACGAGAACTACGCCGCCGTACGCAATCTCGTAATTCTCGCGGGACGCCGCTTCGATGTGAGCGACATGACGCTTCGTGAACACGTCGCCATGATGACCGAAAAACTCGCTACTCGAATGTTCGGCAGCCAGGAAGCGGCCATTGGCCAGACGCTGCGTGTCTATCAACTTCAGTTCACTGTAATCGGTACTTTTCGAGAGAAGACCAGCACCTTCGGCCAAGGCGAAATCACCGACGAGACCATCCTGATTCCGATCTCCGTGATGAAATATTTCACCGAGTACGAACGGATTGACCCAGTCTACATCGAAGTCAGGAACGCCGCTGACGTGCCCGCCATAAGACAGCAGGTCAGCGACATCTTGGAGCACCGGCACCGCCTCGGCGCCAAGTACAACGTTCAGGATTTGACCGCTATTCTCCAGACAGCGGATTCCATTGCCAACGTACTCACGATAGTTTTAGTCATTGTGTCCGCGATTGCACTGGTGATCTCAGGCATCGGAATCATGAACATCATGCTCGTGACTGTAACGGAAAGGACGCGTGAGATTGGCCTGCGTATGGCCGTGGGCGCATCCCGGCGCGAAGTGCTGCTTCAGTTCCTTATCGAATCCGTACTGATCAGCGTGCTCGGAGGTACAGTCGGCATTTTCCTGGGTCTCGCGCTACCAATAAGCGTGCGCCTCCTTACAAATCAAGTGCGAGTACCGATTTCGCCGATTTCAATACTTGTCGCATTCGCTGTTTCTTTCAGCGTCGGGGTTGGCTTCGGACTGCTGCCCGCCCGGCGTGCCTCTCAACTTAATCCAACCGAAGCGCTGCGTTACGAATAAGTAACTAGCGCCGACCGTCACCACGCGGATGGCGGATCGCTCGCTGGAAAGCTATCCTCCACCGTGATGTCATGCGCTTCGTCGATATGCTGTTTATTGCTGCATTTACAGCCGAAAGCCTTCGACCATACAAGATAACCTGCCACCGGCAGCGCGATCCCAAGAATGAAGTAAGCGAATTTCCGGCCGCGACTTTGAGTTTCCGTCATGCCAAGTAGGACGCGCCTTTCCCCGTTCCGCTACAGGCGAATTGTTACGGCTTCTGACTGGCCCAGTACTCCCGATGACCTTTGTAATCCGGATCGGGTAAGTTCGCCAGAATAGCCCGCCGCATTTTGAGAATATCCACCTCGCCCTGCTCCTGATAAATCACCTTTCCATCCGGGGAAAGCACAGCGGTATAGGGCACGCCCGCTTCCCACGTCGGGTCGAACGCCGCCTGCATTCCCTGCGTGTCGTCCGATCCAAAAAGAAGATTGGGACTCGTCGCGTGCTCCCGGTTCAATATCTTCATCACACCCTCCTTCTCGTCCGGCATATTGGTTGATACCATCACCAGATCGAAATCGCGAAGCCTGTACATCCGGTAAGTCGTTTCAAGATCCGGAATCTCGTGGACACACGGGCCGCACCACGTCGCCCAGAAATTAACCACCACAACCTTGCCAGTTTTGTTAGCACGGAGCTTCTTTAGATCTTCGGCCGTGGCAAGCTTCAGTGTCACCGGTTCGGCTTCGATCTTCTTCAGCTCTTCAGCCCGTCCGGCCTCTTTGGAGATCCATTTGGTGGAGCATCCAAACACGCCTGTGTGATTCACCGCCACCGGCTTCCCCTGCAAGAGGGCGTCGATTGCATTCCGCGCATCCTGGGTCTTCACCAGGGATTCACGCTGGCTGTTGTCGATGCGCCCTTCATACCGCAACTTACGCTCCTGGTCGAAAATGAAGACGTGCGGAGTCGCCTTCGGACCGTATTTCAGAGCCACCGCTTGCGTGTCCCCGTCATATAGATAAGGAAAGTTGAAGTGCCGGTACGCGGCGCGGATCTTCATGTCATCCAGACTGTCGCTTACATCCGTGTAACCCAGTTCGTCCAAGCGAATGGCCGCCGGGTTGTTGGGCTGAATGGCGATCAACGTCACGCCCTTATCCTTATAAGCTTCCGCCAGTCTCTTAATGCGCGTTTCATAGAGCTGTGCCGTCGGGCAGTGATCGCACGTGAAGACAATCGCTAATACCTTGCTCGCGTCGTAATCACTCAGCTTGTGAACTTTGCCGTCAACACGCGGAAGTGCAAAATCGGGGGCCGCTGAACCAACGGCAAGCGTCGCGTGCGGCTCGTCCGCCCAAACTGCCAATGAGAGGAGTAAAAATAGCCCGGTAAGACGCCACATAAGTCACCTCACTTGCAAAACTGGATTCCGAAGACAAGTTTACTCTCGCAGCCGGAACGGAACCGCGCGCGTAAAGCAAGCGTTCTCTTTGGGCTGCTAACGAATTCGTGACATTCGCCTGGCGTACTCTAAAAAAATAAAAACTTTTCGGGGCACGAATGTCGAATTTCTCTATCCCGCCCGTCGTTCTTACAGAGAGGAACAAAAACATGCAATACCTGCTATTGATTTACGAACCCGAAAAACGGTTTGCTAACGGCTTTCCGGAAGCCGAGTTTGCTGAATATGGCGCCTTCGGCCAGAAGCACGCCTCCGCCATCAAGGGTGGGAACGCACTGCAGCCGACCGGCGCTGCCAAAACCGTCCGCGTGCGCAATGGCGAGTCGATCACTACCGACGGGCCGTTCGCCGAAACGAAAGAACAGCTCGGCGGATATTACCTTGTGGAGGCGAACAGCCTGGACGAAGCCGCCGCAATCGCGGGCGGCATTCCGGGCGCTCGCTACGGCTCTATCGAAGTACGCCCGGTAATGGTGTTTTCTTAGCATTTCTGCAAGAGCGCCGGGCTTTCGTCCGGTGCTCTTCAGACTATTCATTCTCCAAGGAGTCATCATGAACACGACATCTTCCGCTGTTTCAC
>JALYVD010000092.1 GCA_030853405.1 Acidobacteriota bacterium
CACCGAAAGTCGCGGCGTGCCTTGCTGAGCACTCTTCTCGTTTACACTCCTTCTACGTCACGCCAATCGCAGCCGCCCATACCAAACTTCGCATGTCAAGCCTGCTTTGCCCGAGTTCTGCAAGTGGGTCACCGATTTGCTTAAAACTTTATCTTCTCTGGATTGAGCAACTTAGCCTGTTTTTCGGAGGCCGGGCGAACACCCGGTCACGCTATTGTGAAGTCAACCGAGAGCGGTTTACGTTCCTGACGTAAAAAGCATTGCCGCTCTCACACATTGGCTCTACCGATGGTGCTTCCGCGTGCTGGACACACGCGAAAGGGACGGCGATGGGCATCGCCGCCTCAGCAAGCAGTCAGCCTGAGCCGATGTGAAACGAGTGCTGGACTGGCATCCAGCGCTTCCAAGGGTGCACGCTTCGGCGAGCGTGCACCCAAAGTTTTCTCCACGCCCTTCATCACCTTTCACGATGGGTTGCGATCCCAATACATCCGTGACAGAGTAACTGTTGGTGCGTTACTCCCAGCGGTTGTCCTGGTCCTTATCGTCCAATTCCTTTACTCGTCTTGTTGAAGCGAAACGCTCGGCAGGCGTGTCTCTCCTGGATCTGACGATCTCGAATCCCACCTTGGTTTTGTCAGACTACCCTCATGTTGAAATCGCTCAGGCGTACAGTTCGGTCTCCGACTTCCGCTACCGTCCAGATCCCTTTGGCGATCTGGCTGCCCGCCAGGCCGTAAGCTCCTATTACAGGCGGCGCGGCATACAGGTGGACGCCGACCGCATCGCACTCACAGCCAGTACGAGCGAAGCCTATTCGGTGCTGTTTAAGCTTTTGTGCGACCCCGGCGATCAGGTCCTGGCGCCCGTTCCTTCTTATCCGCTCTTTGACTATCTCGCGAAACTTGAGTCTGTACGCGCGGTCCCCTACAGTCTTCACTATGACGGCAGTTGGTTCACGGATCTCGAAGATGTGAGGCGGAAGATTTCGTCTGCCACGCGGGCGATTATCGTGGTCAATCCAAATAATCCAACCGGGTCCTTTCTGAAGTCGAGCGAAGCACAAGCCCTGATCGCAATCGCAAATGAAAACAATTTGCCGGTCATAGCGGACGAAGTCTTCGCGGATTACTCTCTCGCGAACGCCCCGGGCCGAGTTGAAAGTTTCGCGGCATTCGACTCCGTCCTCAGCTTTTCGATGAACGGTCTTTCGAAGATAGCCGGAATGCCCCAGATGAAGCTCGGCTGGATAGTTCTGAACGGGCGGCCTGAGCACGTCGCCGCAGTCCGTAACCGGCTTGAATTGCTGCTCGACACCTATCTTTCGGTCAACACGCCCGTCCAGCGAGCGCTTCCCGCTCTGTTTGAAATTGGCGAAGGGATACAGATCCAATTGAAAGACCGCATTCTCTTAAATTGGGAGACCGCGCGCCAGGTTCTGAAGGACAGCCCAACTCATTGTCTTCACACCGAAGGTGGATGGTCCGCGGTCGTTCAATTGCCGAAAAACCTTTCTGAAGATACCTGGATCACCAGGCTCCTGGAAGATCGAAACGTATTCGTGCAGCCGGGCTACTTCTTCGATATGCCAGCGGAAGCTTACGTAGTCGTGAGTCTCATCACTCCGCCGGATGACTTTCGCGAGGGCATGCGGCTCCTGCGTCAACTCGCCGTTTCAGAAGAGACTGGTATTCTTCGCACGTAAGATGAATCGAACGGTAAACAAGAAACCTCCGCGCGTTTCCGGATTTCCAGCCGTGCTGGCGATCGTTATTGGCTTTGCGGCTATTCTGTTTGTTACAGCCGCGTCGCTTCCTTTTCGACTCGACGAAATTCTACAGATTGCGGCAATTCGGTTCCATTCCGGCACGAGTTTATTTGCCTCAATCGCACACACGCCCGGGGCGGCTCCGCTCAATTACTTTCTGCAAGCGGTTATTTCTCCTATGGCCGCCAACTCTCCTCTCGGTAACAGATTCTTCTCGATCGTATTCGGGATCGCCGCTTTGTTCGCGTTCTGGCGGCTCGCCAAGCTGTGCCTGGCGCACTGGACGTTGCCGGCGGTCTGCTTGTTCGCCATATTGCCAATTCATTTCATGCTGGCGGCCACGGCCAGACCTTACGAGCAGGCGCTGTTCTTTCTTCTTCTTTCCACGATCTGGTTCTTCCGTGTTTCATCCGCTCCAAGCGTCATAAGCGCAGCCGTCTACTCGGCGCTCTTGCTGCTCTGCATCTACTCAGAACCGTTCGCGTTCCTTCCCGCCATTGGGTATCTGCTGTTCTATCTCCGGTTTGTAAATCGCAAAGAGGAGAAGAACGCATTCTGGTTCCTGCTTCCGTCCACAATTGCGCCTTTGTTATTGTTCCTGCCCTATTATTTCTGGGCCGCTCAACAGGTCAATCGGAACTGGATCTATTCAAACGCTCCAGCGGATTCCGCTTATCTTCAGACGCTTCAAACTCTCGCCCCAATTGGAATCGTCGGAGATATCATTTCGATTCTTCTGGTCCTAGGTACGGTAGCTGCGCTCTTTCAATTATTCCGCTTGCCCACTGTTCTAGCCGCGAGAACCGTTGGCCTCTTCTCGCTCGCGGGAGGCGTAGTTACAACCGTCATCCTCGTGCTGTTATTGGACATGGTAGACAGGTCGCCAGTATGGCCCTACAAGATGTTTTGGATAGCGCCCGAAATGATCATCCTGTTCTTTGCGGCTCCAGACTCGTTCGTCCGCCGTAAGAAGAACACTTTACGAACGCTCGCAGGCGGCATCGCTACACTCCTCATCGGTTTGTGTGTAGCGGGCGACGTCCTTTATCTTCGTTCCGACCAAACCGTCGATCTTAAGAAGGAAGCCGCGGCAATCCCCAAGGAACTGATCGGCGATTCGTGCGTCGTGTTTGTCTCCGAGGGCCTCTCAAGATTCTTGTTCCTGACATTCCAACCCGAGTTGCGGGATCGCGAATGCTTGAATTTCAATAAACAACGCGCTGTCCTCGCCATCCATCCTTTTGTCACGCCAGACTCGGAAGAAAGCGCTATCAGCTTTTTTCGCGGGTTGAATTTTAGCGAGGCGAAGCGCATAAACGCGGGCGGTGGACAAATCATCGTTATGGAACAAACCGGCCAGTAGAGCGCCTTTCGCTCACTCCAATCTGAACGCCTGCCTAACACTGGATGTTTGATTGGCAAGCAAATCCCGCGCCGTGATAATGACGACGTATTCGCCTTTGAGACTGCTGCCGGACGTAGCGATGCCGAGAGTTCCTGGAACGAATTGGGCCGGATAAAAACTCGCCGATTCCATCTGTGCGGCATTTGCCTGGTCGAGGAATGGCTTTGCATCGGGCCGCAGAACCTTAACTCCGTATGCGACGTGATACTTGTTGCCGACGCCGAGTTGAAAGCCCGCCATATCGAATGCAATGTACACGGTGTCGCCGGGACGGTAGGCCACGACGTCCAGTGAGTGCTCCCCGTTCTCCTCGCGTGAAAACCGCAGGTTCTGGATCGTGATTGTGCCGGCGGGCTGCAAACGAAGGCCTCCTATGCGGAAGGGGATCTCTTTCATTGCCTCGCTTTTCGCGATGAGATCCTTCACAACCAAGTGAACGTGAAAGTCTCCGGAGGCGACGAAGGAAGGCAGCAGAAACGAAGCCCGGCGCTTCGGCGTCCAGTTCTTATCTTCGGAGCTTAGGTCTGTTTTGATCTCGCCCGAAACGGGTTTCGCGAGGGGAGTCTCATGGGAATCGGCGACGCTTATGGAGTATGTCAACGAGATCGAACGCGCATCCTTCTCTTCGTCCGCCTTTACGCTAAAACCGCCAACTTGAAACGTGACGTACACGAAATCGCCCGGCAGGAACTGATAGTCTGTGGACACGAACGGCGCATCTTCGGAAGTTTGTACGCCCCCGTTTAAAATTGCAAGCGCCGGTTCGCCTCCTTGCAGCAGACCGTTGGCCAGAGAAAAGAACACCAGCGGAATATACATCCAGATTCGAACCAGTGAGAGCATGAGAGTCAGTGAGCGAGGCGACTGTTGGACCTAAATAGCACGGCGGTACCGGCATCCATTAGCCGCTATATCGATTTTGACCGATTGCAGTGGAAGGCTCTGCGGGCGAATACTCCATTACTACTGAATGAACGGGAACTGGCCTCGTTTCGGGGGATAAACGAGCAGCTTTCTCTGCTGGACGTCGAAGAAATTTATGTTCCTCTTTCTAGGCTGTTGAATCTCCACGTAGCCGCAGTTCAGCATCTCTACGAAGCTCGCCGTGAATTTCTTGGATCGCCCGCGAGAAAAGCGCCTTACATCATCGGTATTGGCGGAAGCGTGGCGGTGGGAAAGAGCACAGTTTCGCGCGTTCTCCGCGCGTGTCTCGCAAGATGGCCGGATCATCCTCGCGTCGATCTTGTTACAACCGACGGGTTCCTCTATCCAAACCACGTACTCGAAAGCCGCGGGCTGATGAAACGTAAAGGATTTCCGGAGAGCTACAACCAGCGGCTTCTGCTTTCATTTCTTGCCGCGCTAAAATCGGGCGCCCGTAATGTTCCGTCGCCGGTTTATTCGCATCTGCATTACGACATCATCCCCGGGGAAGAGCAGATGGTGGACAGGCCCGAAATCCTCATCCTGGAAGGCTTGAACGTCCTGCAATCACCGGCGCCAAACCGCGAGGCGTCGCGTGTCTTCGTTTCAGACTTCTTCGATTTTTCGATTTATCTCGATGCCGATGAACTCACGATCGAGAACTGGTACGTGCAGCGGTTCCTGAAATTGAGAGAGACTGTGTTTCAGAGCCCGACATCGTATTTCCACCGTTACGCCGATTTGAGCGAAGCGCAAGCGATCGATACGGCAAGGCATATTTGGCAGGAGATAAACTTGCCGAATTTGCGGGACAACATTCTCCCGACGAGGGAGCGAGCGCACCTGGTGCTGGAAAAGAGCCAGAACCATGGGTTTGACCGGGTGCGGCTGAGGCAGGTGTAAGGACCCAGTAAGTTAAGTTTTTCCACGCTCGCGGTTCTTCTTCTCATGGGTGATGGTGTTCGAGAGTTCTGCAGCCCGGACGTAATAATTTTTCTGAATTTGGCGGCAAATCTCGGCCGAAACGCGCTCCGGTTTTTCGGCTTCGTCCAGTTCTACTTCCACCTTGATGTACAAATCGACTCTCTGCATCTGCTCTGATCCGATAATACTTGGTAGCTAATGCCTGAAGCGATCTTGTGCAAAATTTGTGGTAAGCGCCGCGCGAAGCGTGCCTGCCCCGCCGTTCACGGCGACATATGTAGTATCTGTTGCGGCACGGAGCGTGAGGTAACGCTCTCTTGTCCGCTGGAATGCGAATACCTGGAAGACGCACATCATCGGGAGCAGCCGCTTCCGGTGGATGAAGAAGATCTCTCTAATTTGGATGTGGACGTCACGGAAGAGTTCATGGGCGAACACGAAGAACTCTTGCTATTTTGCATCTACTCACTGTTACAAGCGGGGCTGAGGACCAATGGGGCTGTCGATACGGACGTGCTGGCGGCTCTCGATGCGCTCATAAAAACTCATAAGACGATGGACTCGGGTCTGGTGTACGAGACATTTTCCGCGAACACGATCGCCGCCGCTATCCAGCGTTCTTTCTCGGCATCTCTCGCCGATTATCAGAAGCTGCGGCAAGAGCGGGAAGCCTTATCGGCGGTCCGGAATTCCGACATCCTTAAGACACTCGTGTTCCTGCATCGCGTAGGGCAGCAGAATCAAAACGGCCGTCCGCGCGGACGGATGTACTTGGACCTGTTGCGGCATATGACGCCCGACAGCGGAGTCGAAGAGCGCTCACCGAGCATCATCCTATAAGAGACGCCCGTGCTGAAAGCAAAACTGGTAAGAACGAAAGACCTCGCGCCCGATGTGCGCCATTTCGAGTTCGAGGCGCCTGCCGAGAGTGAATTCCGCTTCGATCCGGGACAGTTCGTATCGGTAGTCCACCGTGTAGACGGAAAAGAGATCACTCGCGCTTACTCCATCGCCTCACCGCGTAGTGGAAGCTTTTTCGCGCTTTGTCTGAATCGTGTTGACGACGGGCTTATCTCGCCATATCTGTTTGGCCTGCAACCGGGTGACGAAATCGAAGTGAACGAACCGCTAGGGTATTTCACGCTGCGGCATCCGGGCCATCGCGCGATCTTTGTCGCTACTGGAACGGGTATCGCGCCTTTCCGGTCGATGTTGCTTGAACATCTACCGAAAACGCAGCCGCATATTGCGCTGCTCTTCGGCGTTCGCTATGAAAGAGGGCTGTTGTATAACGACGAGCTGACGCGTTTGGCGGAACAATATCCCACTTTCAGATTTATTCCAACTATCACGAGGCCTTCGCAAGAGTGGCGCGGCCACACCGGGCGGGTACAGACTCATTTGGATGAAGCTTTGAACCTTCAAAGCTATGAAGACCAGAGCACGCTGGATGTCTATATTTGCGGTATGAAGGAAATGGTGGACGGAGTGCGCGCTGAATTGAAGCAGCGTGGATTCGACCGGAAACAGATTATCTATGAAAAATACGATTAGGCCGGACGTGGGCGTTCGGCGCGGGTCCGGGGACCCACCCAGGGATCCGCCCCACCACAGATCACCAGAAGCGGAGGTGGATTCGGTTTTAATGGATCAAGCGGAGCGGACGGCCGGGGAAGAAGCTCGTCCGAGCAGTGTGTCGTCAAAGGAAAAGTCCGGTTCCGGAAAGTGGCGATCTTTGAGATAAGCGCGGTAGGTTTCTTTTAAGCCGACCAGGAAATCCGTCGGTTTAAAGCCTAACATCCGCTGGGCCTTGGTGATGATCTGAGTGATGGCCGGAAGATCATAGTACTGTCCGAAATAGAGCTTTCGGTCTCCCATCACCTGACCGCCCGCGCGTTGGATCAGATCGCGCGGAACCGACACGATGTGCGGTTCCTTGACACCCGCAATTAAAGCCAGCTCGTGCAGAAGTTCGTGTTGCGTGATGGCCCTTGGATTAGCGGTGTTGAAGGCATGGCCGATAGCGTTGCGCTGCTCAATCACCTTCAGGGCAAGTTCGACGACATCCTTTACGTAGGCGAACTGCATCAGCCGGTGGCCTTCACTCGGGAGGATGACAGCGCGTCCGGCGCGAAACCGGTCCCAAAAAAACGCTTCCCGATAGAACGGATTGCCCGGACCGTAAACAAAGGGTGGCCGAAGAGTGATCACCGGAAATCCGGAGCGCTGGTGCATGCGGAACAGAGCGCGCTCGCTCATGGCCTTGTTGCGGGTGTATGGGATGGGGTGGTCGTCCGGCGCGAGTGCGTCGCCTTCGTGATGGTTCAAACCGTCCCCGTAAGCGGCAACACTCGACATGAAAACGTAACGGGCAATTTTTCCTTCGAAAAGATGCGCCGTGGCATCGACTTGGGTTCCGGTGGTGCCGTGCTCCCAGTCATAGGCGAGATCGTAAACCGTATCGAAACGGGTACTTCCAATTGCCTGCCGAATGCTGGCCACATCGTTGCGGTCAGCGACGAAGTTGTGGACGCGCCTGCTGAACGGGCTCTGCTCCGTACGGTGCAGAATATGGACTTGGTGACCGGCCCGGGCGAGTTCGGTCACCAGAAGACGTCCAATAAAAAGAGTTCCACCGATGACGAGAATCTTCTGAGGCTCGACTTCGTCGTGTTCGCGAGGAGAACCGGTATTCGGCTTTGTATGTCGGGCTGAGTCTACCAAAGACATCGTGTACCTACGATATTGGACGCCTCAGCCCGCGAGTCGGTTCTTAATCGTAATATTCGAGGCCGAGGTGGGTAATCAGGTCTTCGCCCCTCAACCAGCGTAGCGTGTTCTTCAATTTCATCAATTGGATGAAGATATCGTGTTCCGGATACAGACCGGGAGCCGTCATCGGACCTTTGAAGTAGAACGAAAGCCATTCCTGAATGCCTTTCATGCCGGCTCTCTGCGCCAGATCCATGAAAAGCACTAGATCCAACACCAGAGGGGCTGCCAAAATCGAATCTCTACAAAGAAAGTCGATTTTGATCTGCATCGGGTAACCGAGCCAGCCGAAAATATCGATATTGTCCCAGCCTTCCTTGGCGTCGCCGCGCGGCGGGTAATAGTTGATGCGGACGGCGTGATAGAAATCCTTGTACAACTCGGGATAGAGTTTCGGCTGGAGAATCTGATCGAGCACCGAGAGCTTGGTCTCTTCTTTGGTCTTGAAGGAGCCGGGATCTTCCAACACTTCACCGTCGCGGTTGCCGAGAATGTTAGTTGAAAACCAGCCGCTTAGTCCAAGCATGCGGGCTTTCAGACCGGGCGCCAGGAGCGTCTTCATGTAGGTCTGCCCGGTTTTGAAGTCCTTACCGCAGATGGGCACATTGTTGTTAGCGGCCAACTCCTGCAGCGCAGGAACGTCGGTCGTGAGATTGGGCGCGCCGTTGGCGTAGGGAACACCAAGCTTCAAAGCCGCGTAAGCATAAACTTGGCTGGGGGCGATGTCGGGATCGTTGTTGCGCAGACCTGCTTCAAAAGCAGCCAGTGTTTCGTGAACGGCGGCTTTTCTGTGAAAACTTTCGGTAGATCCGCACCAGATCATGACAAGCCGGCTGCAACCGTTGGCCTTCTTGAAATCCTGGATGTCGGTCATCAGGGCTTCGGCCAATTCCATCTTGTCCGCGCCGGATTTCACGTTCGGACCAGTGATCCGCTTGACGTAATTCTGATCGAAAACCGCTTTCATGGGCTTAATGGCCGAAAGCGGCTCCTTGAGTTTGTCGAGCAGCGGCTGCTCTAATACACGAGCTCTTGTGGCGGCCTCGTACCCGTTGTCTTCGTAGATATCCCACGTTCCAAAAACGAGAGATTCCAAAGAAGCGAGCGGAACGAAGTCTTTAATTCGGGGTGTGCGCCCTTCGGTGCGCTTGCCGAGGCGGATTGTTCCGAGTTGCGTAAGCGACCCGATAGGCTGGCCAAGTCCCTGTTTGATGGCCTCCACTCCGGCTATAAATGTCGATGTCACCGCTCCCATGCCGGGAATCAGGATGCCTAATTTCCCGTCTGCTGGGGCTATCGTGACGTTACCCTGCTTTGACAATTCGAAGTCTCCTCGACCGTACAGGGCGGCGAGATTCTCCGAGCATTAATTCGAAGCCGCCGTGCGGTTCTACGTTATACTAACATTCGATGTCACAACGCGTTACGGGGACAATCTCGACACTCGTTGTGGACGATGAACAGCTTGCCCGCCAAGAACTTTCATTCCTGCTGAAGGACTTTCCGGAAGTAGAGGTCCTCGAAACGGCTTCGAACGGATTGGAAGCGGTTAAGCTGATTGCCGACCTGGAACCAGACCTGGTTTTTCTCGATGTGCAGATGCCTGGGCTCGACGGCCTGGGGGTAATCCGCAGGCTGCGCGAGAAGGGCGGCGAACTGCCCCATTTCGTGCTTACAACCGCCTTCGATCAATATGCAGTCGAGGCCTTCCGGCTGGAAGCTCTGGATTACGTCCTGAAGCCGATCGAGAAAGACCGGTTGGCGGAATCGGTGGCGCGGGCGCGGCGAATGATGGAAGAGAAACAGGCTGAAGAGGTTTCGGCCGAGACTGGGGCAAATTCGGGCCGGTTCGCGATTCAGCGGACTAAACTTCTGGTGAGAGCCAATAGCCGCAACTTGATCGTGGATGCACAGGACATGATCTACGCCACGATTGAAGACGGGCTGATTACGGTTGTGACTTCGCAGTTCGAGGGGCAGTCAAATTATCGGACTATCGAGGAGTTGCAATCGAATTTGGACCCGGGGCTTTTCTGGCGGGTACACCGGTCTTTCCTGGTGAATATCAATAAGATTCGCGAAGTGATTCCTTGGTTTAAGTCCAGCTTCCAGTTGAAAATGGACGACAAAAAGCAGACCGAGATCCCGGTCAGCCGCATTCAAACGAAGCGACTGAGGGCGTTATTAAAAATCTGACTTCTCCGCCGTCCCATCGCCAGTCTTTCTCGTCACATTTGAAAGAGGCTGCGCTTTCGGTTCTTCCTACGGCCATGCGCGTGCAGGGGCGGGCTTTCCTTCCTAATTACCTGTGTGATATCTGGGACCGGGTCACTGGCCGCGCCGATCCGGAATTGCCTCCGCGTCACTTGAATATTTCGGGCGATGGTCCGTTCCGCGAGTACGGCCAGAACATTGTGAACCTATGCGTGACACACGCAGGGCTTCAGGCGAATGATTCGGTTCTGGATATCGGCTGCGGGATTGGCCGAACGGCGCTTGCTTTAGCAAAGTTCCTGGGGCCGTCGGGGCGTTATACCGGGTTCGATGTGATTAAGTTCGCGATTGAGTGGTGTCAGCGTCATATCGCCCGTGTGCGCAGAGGGTTCGCGTTCGTCCATGCGGATATTTATAATAAGTTTTACAACCCGGGGGGAGGCATTGAAGCGGACCGGTATGAGTTCCCTTTCCAAGCGGGCGAGTTCTCGTTTGCTCTGGCGACTTCGTTGTTTACCCATGTCCTGCCTTCGACTGCGAGTCATTATCTGCGGGAGACGGGCCGAGTAGTGTCGCCGGGGGGCCGGTTTCTTTCCACGTGGTTCTTGCTGGACGGTGAGAGTTCGGCCTGGGCTTCCCACAAGATGCAGTTTCCATATGCGTTTGAGGAGTATGCGCTGCATAGTTTGCACGCTCCCGAACAGGCGGTGGCTTACCGGAGAGACTTCGCTGAGCGGAGTTTTAGAGAAGCGGGTTTGGCGATCGAGGCGGTGTATCGCGGGAGTTGGTCGGGCTTAAGCGCGGAGGCGGCTTCGATGCAGGATGTTATTGTGGCGCGGAAAGTTTAGTTGGGGCGGACGCCGGACGCAGCGCGGTAGCTATCCACCCGAGACTGTAACGGAAACTGTGTAAGTGGGTGGAGCAATAATGATCAGAGTGAATCGATCAGGTCGGGCCTGAGGCGATCACCGAACATCATGACCAACTGACTCATAACTGTATCCCAGCCTTGGCGTTTAGTCCA
>JALYVD010000116.1 GCA_030853405.1 Acidobacteriota bacterium
AGCCATCCAAGACTATCTGGAATATAGTAACGAGCATCCGAAGCCTTTCGTCTGGACTGCGGATGCCGATCTTATCCTCGGCAAAATCCAAAGGCTTTGTGAACGAATTTCTAACTCAGCACACTAGCTATGCAAGGCACTCTCAGGAGAGCGATCGCAACTTCCCCGAACGACTGGTCCAATTCGTCCGGGACGGCCACGAAGCCTTACCAGCGCGAGACATCCTCGCAAGAATGAATGAGCTCGAAAGCAAGAGGCGTCGACTTATTAGTCTGGGCTTGCTCGACAGCGAAAGTGGATTGCGTGATCTTTCGGAAGAAGATGTGCGCCGCGCCCCCGAGGCATTGACGATTTATGTCGGTGACGTGGAGGGCAAGCTCAATGTCTTCGACGATATAGCGCGACGCATCGGGACGCTTATCGACATCGTCAACGATCGGTTTAAATATAAGCGACTCGTCGTGGATAAGGCGCTCGGATTTAAGGTCGTTGGTGACTCCGGAAAGCGAATCAGAATCGAGGATCTTTCGTCGGGCGAGCAGCATGAGTTGGTGGTTCTATACGAGTTGCTCTTTCGAGCACCGAAAGCCGGGCTGTTTCTGGTTGATGAACCTGAAATTTCCTTGCATGTAGGTTGGCAGTCGAGGTTTCTTAAAGATCTCATCAACATACTAGAATTCACGGATTCCCAGGCGATTGTCGCAACGCATTCGCCAGTTATTATCGGCCCGCGCTGGGACCTCACCGTGAAACTGCAAGGTCCTGACGCGGCAGCGGACGACTTCGGAAATGCGTGAATACATTGATCCGAGCGTGCTCGCCAACTGGGTCAATATGCTGCGGTCCGACGTGGATGGCGCTATTTGGCTCGTCGACAACGATGACGAGGCTCAGTTCTACGAACTTTGCGCACACAACGACGCCCGGGTCGTACCATCCTCTGGAAACGCGCTAAATATCCTAAACATACTTGAACAGCGAGGGACGGCTGGCGTTGTCGCTTCCCTCAGGGTTACCCAGCAGCGCCCGACCCCAAAGCAGCATAACGTGTTTGTTCCGTCGTTGGGCGACGTGGCCTCACTTCTAATCGCATCTGGAGCATTCGATCGGGTAGTCGGTAACCTCTGCGGCCGAGTCTGGATGACAGCCTGCCGCAAGGATATTGGAGAGTTTAAGGAACGGGCAGTCTCCCTGACGTGGCACCTCGACAAAATCGGATCGACGCTTATTGCGTACGGAGTCGTCGTAAACGAACTTTCCGAACTACTCAGTCTAGTGGATTGGAACGAGCTTGAGCTCAATTCGAAAGCCGCCCAAGAATACTTCGACGCTTTGCAGGTACCAACCGAGGCACTCGAGCTTTCGCGCGCGGATGGCGGAACTTTGAACCTGGGCCAAAAGTTATCAGAAATCCAAGGTGAAGACGCATTGCATATCGCAGCCCATGCAACTTCCCACTTCTGCCCTAGGGGCATTCGCTGCGACAGGAAGGTGGGACCCGCAAGCCTCACCGCGGAGCTGCGGCTGGCTTTTCAGGTATCTGAAATCGAGAGTGACGAGATATTTTGGCGTATGCGCGATTGGCAGCGCCTCAACCAGCGGTACCCCTTGTTGCGCGAGTGGCGTTTACTTGATTCTTTGGGGGTGCTCTGGGACCAAAGGTACTGGCTATCGGACTTGAAGGCCATACTGACCCAAATTGGCCCGAACCACACCGTTGCGGTCATGAAAATGGACCTGGATAACTTCAAGTCTGTTAATGAAATACTCGGACACAGCGCTGGCGACGATGCAATCCGGCTGTATTGCCACATAGTCAGGGCAAGCTTGGGCGGGAAGGCTGAGGTCTACCGACGGGGGGGCGACGAAGTAGTCGCGATCTTGCCATACATCGACCGACGAGGCGCCATGGAAGCCGCGGAATCTGTGCGTCGGTCGATAGAAAGACGCTTCAGGGATTGGGCGAGAGATCACGATCTGGCCACTCCGCCGACGGCAAGTATTGGACTAGTGTTGGGGCCGGGCGGCACGGACACAGAGCACCTTGTCACGGAAGTGGACCTTGCACAAAAGAGTGCGAAGCAACTTGGCAAGAACCGAGTGGTCTGTGTCTCTGCTGAGGGGGCATCAGCGGCGGTTTAACAAAAACACGGGGCCGCTTGTAGTATCGGATTAAGATTGTGGCATTTCGTTCCATCCGAAACCATAAGCAATGGGGAGCGCAGAGAGGCCGAGCGCAAAGCTCCGGAACGAAAGACCGGCAGAGTCGACTGCGAAGTTCCGCGCCGCGAATGAAAATCTGGCCGGACAAATCTGACCGATCACGATGCTCGTCTGCGCCGATATGATTGTCAGGCACATGAGGAGCAAGCTAGACACAACCGTGACCGCCAAGCTGCCGGCGGAAATCGAACTCACCAAACGCAACAGCAGCAACTCGCTTGAGATCGAAGTCAAAACTGGATCCGAGCTTCTGGGTCGTCTGCTGATCGGGCGCGGCAGCATCCAGTGGTGGCCCAAGGGGAATAAGGTGAATCGTTCCAGCATGCGATGGAAACAGTTCGCCGCAGTGTTGAACGAATACGTTGGGGCATGAGCGGCTCGGGAAAGAAATGTACAGAAGCTACCCGTTCGAAACGCGTGATATCGCGGAAGCGATTATCGCCGAATTAGAGAGCGCTCCAGAACCGCAGGGAGAGGGAAGCACGGCGCTTTGGACCGCTCGAATAAAAAGCGGAATTGCGCGACTTGTGCGAGACGGCACCCGCTGTTGCCACTCTGGTCGCGAGTACGAGATCTGTCTTGATGTGACTGTTTGGCGTGGGACAAATCTGCTTCTCGGTGTTGAAAGCGAATGGGCGTACAACCGAGTCGATGAAATAAGGAAAGACTTCTTGAAACTTCTCGGTTGCGCGTCATCACCGCTGAAGCTGATGATAACTGACTCATGCGGGACGTATTCGGACCTGTATTCGAAGACCATGCTCGATATGCTTCGTGGTCACGAGCACACGTTCGGTGTCCGTTATCTCTGGTTTGATATGCACGGTGACAGAAAAGGGGGTGGCTGGGTCGAGCTAAGGGAGTGGACAGCAACCGATTTCGGCGTTCAGAAGATGCCACCGTCATGGGAAGACAAAGGACAACTGAAGTTCCAGTTCCTTTCACCAGGCTGAACTCCGTAACCGCAGAGATTAACGTCTAGCGTAATAAGTGTAACCCAGATACCGACCGACAAGTCTCATAGGCGACCCCAACGCCGGACGGCAAATTGGCCATTTGTTGGGTTACCTTGCATCATTCAAGCCGTCCTTGCCGTTGCGCTCCTGACGAGTTCGACTACCGCTTTCCGATTTTGCGCCCGGCCCTCAATCGATAGGCTTCGCTGCCGGTTCATGAACGCCAACGGTATGCGGCGGGACTCAACACGCGGTCGGGCCCGGTCATGCGCCCACTTTCCGATGAACACGACCACCGCCGGCTGTAGCAAGTCGAGCCACCGCTCGAGATGGGTTGCGGTGCAATTCTTCGCAACCTGTTGGGCAGGAGTGCGGTTCTCAACCGTACGGCAGCGGACGAGATTACAGTACGCGATCTCGTCCAAATCCAGCCCGCATTCAGCAAGCGGGAAGTAACCGCCATGAACGGGCCACATAGGGATGAAACTTCTGAGCATTAAAACGAGCCGAGCGAAGTTCTCCGGTGTCGGTTCATCTCTGAGCTGTCGTAGGCACGCTGTATACGGTCGGTCTCCGGCGGTAAGTCGATGCGGCGGAACGGCCGGGTTTTGTCCGACGAGCAGCACGCGTTTGGTCCAGTAGCGGAGTCCGACATAGCCCGGCTGTGGCACATTTTCTTCGTCATCTCTTAACAAGTCGGCGCTTTGAAGAGCAACGCAGGATTTGCATGAGACCACTCGCGCAAACTCGCGAGGCCACGCGGCCGCTGTACCAACGGTTGCCGCTACGGGCCTGGTCACTTGGATGTCCTCATTCATTCGGTCGAAATACAGTTTACAGGAAGGAATTCTGACGTCGTGCGGCGGAGCCGATCAGTCCCGATAAGTCCCCTTCCCGACACGTTTACTGTCCGACGCTGCTCCTGGCCGCAACAAGCTTCAACACAGCGATAGCTCGTCGTGCATCCTACCGCGCGAGATCGCGATGTCCTCACAAGGCATCCACCTTTCGTGCAAGAACTTCAAGGAATGCGGGCTCATACTGCTCGTCCACGCAACGCGAATTCCATAGGCCCGAACGTGCCACTTTCTTATTAGAACAGTGTCGGCCAAGCCATTGGTGAGAAGCAGTGTCCAGTGGCTCCGCCTTTGACCAGTTGCTAAGCAGTGCGATTGCGTTTCGTTCGGCGAATGCTCGAACACTGTTCGGCGACGGGTCATCATTCGCGCTGAGCCAAAGAAACGGCATAGAACCTATGTATGCACTGACCTCGCGCTCTAGCGCGCTTTCAGTTTCGCGGATCGGCCTTGGCGCGGACTGTCCGTGCCCCCAACTTGGGATTGCCAGTTCGGCACATTTGGAACTCAATGCAGCCCCAACGAGGAGACGGAACACCGAGCCACGGTGATTGCCAATGCCCGTCGCGGTTCCTCGGTGCTGTGCCAATCGCCCCCAAAGCTTTGATTTGGACCCTTTCGATACTGCGTGCGTGCCCACTCGGACCACTCGGTGGCCCACGCCTGATTCGGAACGGAGTTCGCCAGGCTCAAAGAAGAAATACAGACCCCGGTTCGGCCAATCCATCCTTCCATGGCAACCACGAAGTGTTTGCTTGCCTCCCAGCTTGCGCTCAAGCATGTCGAGGAGGTCATAGAACTGGTGAAGATCATCGATTCGGTTCACCGCAAGGGGCCTCCAGTGAAAGTCGCGTTTTGAGCCACGCAAGCTGACGACCGATCGGCAACTTTTCCATCGGCACCTCGACTGAGTATCCGTCGGCACGCAGTGCCGGAACAATACCCTGGCGGTATCGCGAACCCGCCAGCAAGATTATGTCGTCACCAGGGCAGAGCTTCGGGCGCAGTTTCTCCAAAACACTTCGTGACCAAACGTCACGTTCATTTTTTGACATTCGGTTAAGCGTCGCATCGTAAGGAGCGACTTCGTGCTTGGGATCGACTAGTGTGCTGAGTTAGAAATTCGTTCACAAAGCCTTTGGATTTTGCCGAGGATAAGATCGGCATCCGCAGTCCAGACGAAAGGCTTCGGATGCTCGTTACTATATTCCAGATAGTCTTGGATGGC
>JALYVD010000118.1 GCA_030853405.1 Acidobacteriota bacterium
GCCATCCAAGACTATCTGGAATATAGTAACGAGCATCCGAAGCCTTTCGTCTGGACTGCGGATGCCGATCTTATCCTCGGCAAAATCCAAAGACTTTGTGAACGAATCTCTAACTCAGCACACTAGCGAAACACCGCCCACAATCGGCGAAACGCCGCTCACGACCAGTCGCAGAACACCGCTCTCTGCCGGCGAGCTTAGTAAGGTGGACGCCTACTGGCGCGCCTGCAATTACCTGTCCCTCGGCATGCTCTATCTATGGGACAACCCGCTATTGCGGGAACCTCTCAAGGTGGAACATCTCAAGGAGCGTCTGGTGGGGCATTGGGGATCCGACCCTGGCCAGAGTTTCATCTGGGTTCACCTGAACCGGCTGATCAAGAAATACGATCTGAACATGATCTACATCTCAGGTCCCGGACACGGCGCCCCTGCGCCTCTCGCGAATGCCTATCTTGAAGGAACTTACTCGGAGGTCTATCCCGATAAGAGCGAGAACGTAGGAGGCATGCGCAAGTTCTTCAAGCAGTTCTCGTTTCCGGGTGGCGTCGCCAGCCATTCCACTCGGGAAACCCCCGGCTCCATTCACGAAGGCGGCGAACTGGGTTACAGCGTGTCACACGCCTTTGGCGCCGCCTTTGACAATCCGGACTTAATCGTCGCTGCAGTGATCGGAGATGGCGAAGCCGAAACCGGACCTCTGATGGGCTCTCTCAATTCCAACAAATTCCTGAATCCGATTCGCGATGGCGCGGTGCTGCCGATTCTTCACCTGAACGGGTACAAGATCGCAAACCCGACCATTTCGGCTCGAATCACAGCCGAGGAATTGCACAGTCTTTTCCTCGGCTTCGGCTGGGACCCTTCGATCGTCGAGGGTGAAGATCCCTTGTCGAAGCATCGGAAAATGGCTGCCAGCCTGGAGGACTGCGTTGATCGGATCCACTCCATTCAGGACGAATCTCGCCGCAACGGAAAACGAACCCGGCCACGCTGGCCTATGATCATCCTGCGCACCCCGAAGGGCTGGACCGCTCCCAAAGAGTTAGACGGCCACAAGCTAGAAGGCTACTGGCGCGCGCATCAGATTCCGATCCCCGATGTTCGAGGAAATCCCGAACACCTCAAGATCCTCGAAGCCTGGATGCGCAGCTACAAACCGGAGGAACTCTTCGATGAGAACGGCAAGCTCGTCCCGGAGCTGAAGGAACTGGCTCCCGCGGAAGCCGCCGGATGAGCACGAATCCCCACGCGAATGGTGGCCTGCTGCGCAAGCCCCTTCGCTTGCCTGATTTCCGGAATTACGCCGCACCCGTCACCTCGCCCGGCGCCTCCGAAGCCGAGCCCACTTACATACTCGGTGAATTTCTGCGCGACGTCATGCGCGACAATATGACTAATTTCCGGGTTTTCGGAGCGGACGAAACCGCTTCCAACCGCCTTCAGGCCATTTACGAAGTCTCCAAGAAGATTTGGCTGGCGGAGTACAAGCCCGAGGATTTGGATGGCGGCGAGCTCTCCCGGGAGGGTCGCGTCATGGAGATGCTCAGCGAACACACGCTCGAGGGCTGGGCGGAAGGCTACGTCTTGACTGGCCGCCACGCCTTCTTCGCCTTTTACGAAGCGTTCTTTCATATCATCGATTCCATGTTCAATCAGCATGCCAAGTGGTTGGAGAAGTGTAAAACCGAAGTCAAATGGCGGGCATCCATTCCCTCCTTGAATTTATTGGTCACGTCGACGGTTTGGCGCCAGAACCATAACGGTTTCACCCACCAGGATCCCGGTTTCCTCGATGTGGTCACAAACAAAAGCGCACGGGTTACGCGGATCTATCTAACTCCCGACGCGAACTGCCTTCTGAGCATGGCGGATCACTGTTTACGCAGCGTCGATTATGTGAACGTGATCGTGGCGGACAAACAGTCGCATCTACAGTATTTGGACATGGATGCCGCCGTCCGGCATTGCGAAAGGGGGATTGGTATCTGGCCCTGGGCCAGCAATGACCAGGGCGGCGAGCCGGACGTAGTGATGGCATGTGCAGGGGACGTGGCGACTATGGAAACGCTTGCTGCAACGGCCATACTGCGCGATAAGTTCCCGGATCTGAAGATACGTTTCGTCAACGTAATTGACTTGTTTAAGCTCGAGCCTGCAACCGAGCACCCGCATGGATTGACAGACCGGGAATTCGATTCTATTTTTACGAGCGACAAGCCGGTGATCTTCAACTTTCACGGTTACCCCGCGCTCATCCACAAGCTGGCCTACCGCCGCGCTAACCACGAAAACATGCACGTGCACGGCTACAAAGAAAAAGGCAGCATCGACACTCCACTCGGGCTGACGATTCAGAATCAGGCGGATCGGTTCAGCCTGGCACTCGATGCCATCGATCGGGTTCCCCAGCTACAGGAATCCGGAGCCCACGTCAAGCGCTGGTTGCAGAACCAGATACGGGAGAACGTCGCTTATGCCCACGAGCACGGCATTGACAAACCTGAAATCCGGGACTGGAAGTTGGCCGTACGGATAGTTTGAGGCGCAGGCGTGAACGGCCGCTGACCTCTCCGGGAGGAAAAAGGAGTCAACCATGATAATCGAAACTTCAGAACATGTTGCGTTACAAGTACTCGAGGACAAAGCGACGCGCTTGCGCATCGATTCCGTCCGGTCAACTACCGAAGCCGGCAGTGGGCACCCGACTAGCTGCGCCTCCGCGGCAGAAATCATGTCCGTACTTTTCTATTCCGTGATGCGCTACGATCCCCACGATCCGCGCAACCGCGACAGCGATGTCTTCGTGCTCTCGAAGGGGCACGCCGCGCCCATCCTTTATGCCGCATGGGCGGAAGCGGGTGCGTTTTCGCGCGAGAAACTGTTGACGCTACGTAGGATCGATTCCGATTTCGGAGGCCATCCCACTCCCCGCTTGCCCTTTGTCGACGTAGCCACGGGCTCGTTGGGTCAGGGTTTGTCGATCAGCGTAGGGATGGCTCTCAATACGAAGCAATTGGAGCATTCCGGCCAGCGCGTTTACGTTTTGATGGGCGATGGCGAATCCGCCGAAGGCTCGGTCTGGGAGGCTGCGCAATGGGCAGCCCTGCACGACCTCAATAATCTGTGTGCAGTCATCGACATCAATCGTCTGGGCCAAAGCCAGCCGACCATGCTCGAATGGGAGCTCGAAATCTATAAGGCACGATGGGAAGCTTTCGGTTGGCAGGCGTTAACTGTTGACGGGCACAACATTCCCGACCTGCTTGCAGCCTTCGAAACCGCCAGCCGGACCACCGATCGTCCGACGGTCTTGCTTGCGCGGACTCTGAAGGGTAAAGGCTTTCCTGACATCGAGGGCCTGGAGCACTGGCATGGCAAAGCGCTCGACAAGCCCACTGCGGCGAAGGTCGTAGCCGAACTGGAGAAGCATCTCACCGGAGCGGACGCAGAATGGAAGCCTAACCTTCCTGCGGCGCGACCTAGCAGTTCCAAACCCATGACCGATAATCCTTCAGGTTCTGCAGGAAAGCAGCCTTATGCAATCGGAGGCAAGGAAGTGGCCACTAGGAGGGGCTTTGGCGACGGCCTGGCCGCGCTGGCAAATGCCGATCCCCGGATTGTGGTGCTCGACGGCGACGTAAAGAACTCTACCTACACGGAAGATTTTCAGAAGGCTGCGCCGGATCGTTTTTTTGAGGGTTACATTGCGGAGCAGAACATCGTCGGAATGGCGATGGGACTGGCGGCGCGTGGCAACGTGCCGTTTGCTTCCATCTTTTCCTGCTTCGTCACCCGGGCCTACGATTTCATCCGCCTGGCCGCCATCAGCGATCTCAATGTAAAGCTCGTTGGTACGCACGCTGGAGTTTCCATTGGTGCGGACGGTCCGTCGCAGATGGGTCTCGAAGATCTTGCTATGATGTGCGCGCAGCCGGACTTCACGGTACTCTACCCTGCCGATGCCACTGGCGCGTGGAAAGCTACGGTGCTGATCGCGGAGCACACCGGCCCTTGTTATCTCCGGTTAGGCCGCCCGGCCGGGCCGATCCTCTACGGGCCGGACGAACAGTTTCAGATCGGCAAATGCAAGGTTCTCCGAAAGAGCGACAACGACAAGGCTCTTGTTATTGCAGGCGGTGTTACTGTCTTTGAAGCTTTGACAGCTTACGGCCAGCTTCACGACGAAGGCATTTCGGTCCGCATCATCGACCTGTTCAGTGTTCAGCCGGTCGATCGCGAGGAGCTAATCGCCTCTGCGCGAGCCGCGGGCGGGGTCGTCATCACTGTCGAAGATCACTACGCACATGGAGGGCTCGGCGATGCCGTCCTCTCGGCCTTAGCGGACGAGAGCGTCCGGGCTTATAAGTTGGCGGTGCGGGTGATTCCACATAGCGGAAAGGCCGAGGAACTGATCGAGAAGTTTGGCATTTCCGCCAGTCACATTGTCGATACGGTGAAGTCTGCCTTGCGCTCGCTCTCGCGACAGGCTGCCAAGGTGAAATCAGAGCATAAACAGCGAACTGTCGATTTGCACATGAGTACTCAAGTTACAAAAAAAGTGCGTGACCCAGAAGATCGGGCGATCGACGAATTCTGCAGACCGGAAAGGAAAGAAAAGATGATGGACAAGACAATCGCCGACAGCTTTCCCGCGAGCGATCCACCGTCGTCGTTACCCGATCCCGACGAAGACTCGTTTGCCTTGCCGACGCTACATAAAGATTTGCCATGATTCACTTAAAACGCGTGCATGACACAGATAGCAGCACAAACGGAACTCGATTGCTTATTGAGCGGTCGGCTCTGTCCAAGAAGAATTCGAGGAATACATTGACGGCACGAACAACAGCGGCCTTGCAGTCGCAACCAAGGAGGATAAAGATATGAGCACTCCGGCTAAATGGCCGATTTTTCTGGCAAAGCTAAAGAGTCGTGAGGATGTGGCCGAAGGCACGATGGCCTTCCGCTTCGAAAAACGTGCCAGCTTTGCCTTCACTGCGGGCCAATTCATTGACATCGACCTGCTGGCGCCTTCCGAAACGGATGCCGAGGGGAACATACGGGGTTTTTCCGTCTCCAGTGCGCCATACGAAGACACCATCATGATAACCACCCGGCTGCGCGATACCGCATTTAAGCGTGTTCTAAAAACAATGCCGTTGGACACTGAAGTGAAGATCGAGGGCCCATTTGGCAACTTACGGCTTCACAATGATGTCAAGCGAGCAGCGGTATTTTTGGCGGGCGGCATTGGAATTACACCCTTCCGCAGCATCCTTTTAGACGCCGCCAACAGGAAGTTGCCCCACCGCCTTTTTTCTTTTCTTCTCCAATAATCGCCCGGAAGACGCGCCTTTTCTGGAACAGTTGCAATCACTGGAAAAGCAGAATGCGAATTATAGATTTATCGGGACTATGACGGAGATGGAAAAGTCGAAGAGTCCATGGCGGGGGGAGCGAGGTTTCATCGATAAAGAAATGCTCGACAAATATCTGAAAGACGCACCTTCTCCCATCTACTACATCGCCGGACCGCCCGCTATGGTCAAAGCTCTGCATACCATGCTTCAAGAGGCTCACATCGATGATGATGATATTAGAACTGAGGAGTTCACCGGCTACTGATCGAAAGAGGAAGTCAGCGGACTGGAGATTGATCTCTCAGCGCGACCCGATGATGAATGATGGCGATGTCCCTTACCGCCGCACTTACGCTGCTTGCAGATCCTTCCGAAGGTCATCCCGTTGGCGATAAATGAGCGACAAGGGGCAGGGCGAAGGGAGAGCGAGGCGGATGCCGGCTCATCATCGCCATAATCCCGGCGGTTAGGAACCGGCGCCTTCTTTTCGCTTCATGGAGGACATGCGATTGGATCGTGACTTGATTCGTTTCTCTGTTCGCGCGATTCCACCATTCCGGTTGGATTGGACGGTTTGGACACTACGGCGCCGTTCAATGAATGCAGTGGACCTATGGGACGGCGAGACATACCGCCGAGTCCTGGCCGTCCAAGGCAAGCCAGCGCTAGTTGCCGTAACCCAACGAGGAATGATGCTCGACGTAACAGTGACTGGTCAAGGTCTTCCTCCGCCGGCAAGGCAGATCGCCACACGAACCTTGGAGCGATTGTTGGGGATCAGGATAGATCTTTCGGAGTTCTACGAATTTTCGTCCCGGCATACGCGCCTGGACGAACTGGCTATGCGGTTTCGCGGATTAAAGCCGCCGCGCTTTGCGACAGTCTTTGAAGGTCTGGTGAATGGGATCACCTGTCAACAACTTACTCTGACCGTTGGAATCATTTTTTTAAATCGGCTTGCCAAACGTTGCGGGCTGACTTTCAGTCCCGGGATGCACGCTTTCCCTCGTCCAGAGGATTTGGCGTGTCTGGATCCGGCAGACCTCCGGCCGCTGGGATATAGCGGCAGTAAGGCCAGAGCGCTAATAGAGGTGGCACAGTCGATTGTCGCGGGACAGCTCGATCTGGATGATCTTACCCATTTGGAAAATCGACAATGTGTTGAACGGCTGGTCGCGTTGCGCGGAGTAGGACGATGGACAGCGGAATACGTGCTGCTTCGCGGTCTGGGGAGGATCGATGTATTTCCCGGTGACGACGTCGGCGCCCGAAATAACCTGGAACGCTGGCTGCGCCTTAGAAAGAAACTCGATTACGACGGAGTGCAGCAGGTTCTGAAGGAGTGGAGGGGTTATGGCGGCTTGGTCTTTCTCCATTTGCTGCTCAAAAGCCTTGACGAAACCGGCGATCTGGGCCGAATCGCCGCGCTACC
>JALYVD010000153.1 GCA_030853405.1 Acidobacteriota bacterium
TGGACTCGGATTGCGCCGAATACCCTGCCCGCTCTTTCGAAAGCCGGCGCCAACTACATGAACTCGCAATTGATCCGCATGGAGGCGGCGGCAAACGGCTATGCCGAAGGAATCGCGCTCGACAACGCGGGTTACGTCAGCGAAGGCTCTGGCGAAAACATCTTCGTCGTTCGCGACGGTAAGATGTTGACCCCGCCGCTTGGTGCTTCGGTGCTTCCCGGCATCACGCGCGATAGCGTCATGAAGATCGCCGCGCAGCTCAACATCCCGGTCGTTGAGACGATCATCCCTCGTGAGCTTCTTTACGTTGCCGATGAAGTATTTTTTAGCGGGACCGCAGCCGAAGTAACGCCAATTCGATCCGTCGACCGCATCGTAGTAGGAGCCGGGCATCGCGGACCTATCACTGAGAAGATTCAGCGCCGCTTCTTCGAAATAGTTGACGGTAAGTACCAGGACGATTTCGGCTGGCTGATGCCGGTGACTGGCGTGCCTGAAAGTGAGCCCGTTACGGCCTAAAGTCCAGCCGCGAGCGCCGGACCGGCAGCCACCTCCCCCGAGATTACCTGCCGATCCAGCACTCGCACTGGATCTATAGCTGGTTGTACCGCAGGCGGTCGTCTCGGCGCTACCTGAATCAGGCAATTGGAAGGCTATTTTCAACACGTTTTAACCCGCTGCTTTCTGATGCACTTGCAGCGCCCGGCCTGTGCGTAAACTGTGAAAAACCTAAGGAACAAATGTGATGTCCCACATAACCGGCAAGCTCGCGGGCGATTCTTCGGTGGTTTTGATCGAATACGGTCCCGCGCTGACCGCTGTCGATGAGCTCATCCGCCCACCCGAGATTGAAGAATATATCGCATCGGGCTTTATCGATCTCCAGGTGAACGGATTTGCCGGGGTGGACTACAACGATCCCAGCGCATCGCACGAGGAGATCTCGCGGTCTATCCGGACGATGTTCACGACGGGGGTGACGCGCTTCTTTCCGACCGTGATTACGGGATCGGAAGAGCGGATTAGAAAAGCTCTCGCCAATCTGCTCGCCGCAAAGCAAGAGTTCGAGCGCAGCGGGATGTCCGAAGCCACCGCGATAGAAGCATTTCACGTCGAGGGACCGCATATCTCTCCGGAAGACGGCCCACGCGGCGCGCATCCGGTTGAACACGTCCGGCCTCCCGATATAGAAGAATTCAATCGTTGGCAAGACTCGGCCGACGGGAGAATTCGGCTCGTTACGATTTCACCCGAGTGGGAACAAACACCCGCTTACATTCGGCATCTTATCCGGTCCGGCGTGGTCGCCAGCATAGGCCACACCAAGGCTACGACGGACCAGATCGCGGCGGCGGTCGATGCGGGTGCTTCGATGTCAACTCATTTAGGAAATGGCGCACATGCCGTTTTGAATAAGACCCGCAACTACATTTGGGATCAACTCATACAGGACCGCCTCACCGCGAGCTTTATCGTTGACGGAATTCATTTACCTTCCTCTTTCCTTCGCGCCGCTCTGCGTGTGAAGGGTATCGAACACTCGGTCCTCGTCACGGACGCTGTGATGCCCGCGTTGTGTGCGCCGGGACCTTACAAACTCGGTCAGGTGGATGTGGAATTGAAGGACGACGGGAGCGTTGTTCTCCTCGGGGGTACGCGCTTGGCCGGTTCTACTCTTACGATGGACCACGCGGTTGGGAACAGCGTTCGACTAGGCGGCATTTCGTTGCGCGATGCGCTGGCAATGGCTACGGTGAATGCAGCCCGCGCAGGCCGGGTGGCAGGCCGGCAGCGCGGTTTTGCGCCGGGAGAAAAGGCCGATCTGGTCCGCTTCCGCTGGGACGATTCCACCCAGCAATTGACAGTCGTCGAGACCATTTTGGCCGGCTCGACGGTGTATACAGCCTGAATTGTAATTGCCTTTGGTTGAAACTAGTAGGTAGCAGCAGAATCGAAGAAGAAGTAACGACAGGAGAACCTATATGGCATTTACACTTCCACCACTTCCCTACCCTACGGACGCTCTTGAACCTCACATTGACAAGACGACGATGGAGATTCATCACGATAAGCACCACGGCGCTTATGTAAACAATCTCAACAAGGCGCTCGAATCGGCCCCCCAGTTAGCGAACAAATCGGTTGAGGAATTGCTCGCGAACAATCTCGCCGCTGTTCCGGAATCAATCAAGACTGCCGTCCGCAATAACGGAGGCGGTCACGCGAATCACTCTCTGTTCTGGACGCTGCTCTCAGCCAAAGGCGGCGGCGCTCCCAAGGGCGATATCGAAGGCGTAATCACGTCCAACTTCGGCAGTTTCGATGCGTTCAAGGAGAAGTTCAACGCAGCGGCGACCAGCCGTTTCGGTTCCGGTTGGGCTTGGCTTGTCAAAGATGGCTCGGGGAAGTTCGAGATTCTGTCAACGGCTAATCAAGACAGTCCGTTGATGGATGGCAAAAAGCCGATTCTCGGACTTGACGTCTGGGAACACGCCTATTACCTGAAATATCAAAACCGCAGACCCGAATACATTTCCGCCTGGTGGAATGTCATCAACTGGGACGAAGTTAACAAACAATTGAAGTAAACCCGAGGCCGGATCAGGAGTTAATCCCGATCCGGTACTACTAACCCGAGTTGCGCAAGTTTGTTCCTTGTGCCGTCGAGTGAAACGTGATGGATTGCGGCGAAGCCCAACTCAGTCGCGACTTCGACGAAAACTTCACGATCGTCAATATAAATCGTTTCCGAGGGAGCTACTTGCGCTAAGTTCGACGCCAGATGCCACATCTCGAGATCCGGTTTGCGCATGTGAACGAAATGCGAGAAGACCAGGAAGTCGGCAACATCACGGAGTCCGAACTTACGCACCCGATACTCCGTCAAGCCTTCGCCTTCATTGCTGATGAGCGCAAGTTTTAACCGGTTTGCTGCTTTCACGCTTTTTAGCAGGGCAATGTTTTCAGGCCACGGCAGGGATTCATTGAAAGCCGATTGGCGCACATCATCGAGAGTAAAACTCCGGGGTGAGGCGAAGAATACACGGCGCAGGTACTGTTCGAAATTCATATAGCCGCGCTCGAAGCTGTCGAACATCATACGGTGGCGCGCTTGAATTTCATCGGAATCACAATTGAACTGCCGCGCTATCTTCAGCCGGAGCGATGTGTCCCATCCATTTGTTCCAAGCACTCCGCCGATGTCACTGAAAAGGGCCACGTACTTCGAATCCGCCATGAAGTTAGCGTCTCATATGGATTCTGCTTCCAGGGTGGTTTAGAATCAAGGTTGCCTTCCCAAAGGGCGCGTAGCTCAGCTGGTTAGAGCGCCTGCTTCACACGCAGGAGGTCCGGGGTTCGAGTCCCTGCGCGCCCACCATGTAAACTCTTGATTGGCAGTGGTTTAGGGAAGTGTTCATAAACTCTCTCTTCTTACTGTTGTGCAAAAGACGGGGCAAAAATCAACCTTTTTCATTCTAGACATTGGTTTTGACCGCTGCCAGAACGGAATCTAAGCTCTCAACCGCTGCGCGGACGGCCTCTGGAATTTCCTGAACATAGACATCGAGCGTTGTGGTGGCTCGCGAATGGCGCAAGTGTGCCTGCACTTCTTTGATGGTCCGTGCTTGCTCAGGTGAGTGGCACAGGTGCGACGGCAGGCTCGAAAGTCAATTCCATCACTACGGAAGCTTGGTCAACTACCATCCATATGTGCATATCTGCTCCAACAGCAACATGAAATCTCTTCCATTCATTCAACCGCCCTTCGGAGATATCCCGAATACGGGTAGGATGAATTCAATATAAGGTACCATGCCAAGCGAGTTCCCAACGCGTTCCAAGATGAACGAATCCTGACCTGATGAACGATTCGGGAGCGCTGGACTTGCTGTGACACTGCTTGTTGCTTTCTCGGTGTGCCTGCTCTGTGCCGTCCTAATTTCCCAAAGGGCTGAGCGTAGCGTGCTGTCTACTGCGGTTTTATTCCTATTCGCAGGCGTCTTCATTGGGAGTCCGATTTTTCCGGCGGTGACTCTACACCTTCGACTCCAATTGTCGGGCAACTTGCCGAGTCGGCACTGTTCAGCGTTTTCTTTACTGACGGTATTAAACTCACTGCTGTCCAAGACAGGACAGGGTTGTGATGGCGGGTGTGGAAAGCAATGGCATTGAAGGTTGAGAATCTGAATGTTCGGATCGAGGTCTCATTGCTCGACCGAAGGTAGCCTGTCCAAATCACG
>JALYVD010000160.1 GCA_030853405.1 Acidobacteriota bacterium
CATCGGAGTTCTGATCTCGTGGCTCATGTTGGCCAGGAATTCGCTTTTCGCCCTGTTTGCAGTCTCGGCAACTTCCCTCGCCCGCTGCAACTCCAGTTCGGATTCCCTGCGGGCCGTGATGTCCTGAACGGCCACCACCCGAACGCTTTTTCCACTCCAGTCGATCCCACGCGTGCTGACATCGACAAAGATGATTTGGCCGTTCTTCAACCGATGGCGCCAGGTGCCGACGCGTTCCAACTCGGTGGATAGCCGGGGCAGCGTTTCAATCAAACGTGCAACCTCTTCGGCTGGCCGGATATCGATGATTTTCATCCGCAGGAACTCTTCGCGCGAATAGCCGTAGAGCGCGACGGCGGCGTGGTTCACTTCCAGATACCGCAGCGTTTCGCAGTCGTAGAGAAACAAGGGCAGCGGCGTGTCGGAAAAGAGAAGCTCAAACTTGGTCTGGCTTTCCTTCAGCTCTTGCGTTCGCTGTTCCACCAGATTGGCAAAACGAATTTCATTTGCGCTGATATGCCTGATCCGTAATTTGTAGGCAGTGGTTACAATCGCCAACAGCAGGAACGAGCAAACACAAAAGAACAGCTTGGTCTGGTAAAACTGTGGCTCGACCGAGAAGGCGATCGATGATGGGTTTTCGCTCCAGGAACCGGCATTGAAGCGGGAGGCCACCTCAAACTTGTAATTTCCAGGCGAAAGTTTTGCGTAATAGGCCACCGTGCGGGCGCCTGCTTCAATCCATTGATTGTCGAAACCGTCCAGCTTGTATTTATAAGTGACCTTCTGCGGCGCCAGGAAGTTTAATCCAGAGTAGTGGATCTCCAGCTGTTGTATGCCTGGTGACAGCTGAATGGCCGCTCCAGGAACTATCACGTTCTTGTCGGCGACAACAAGTTCAATGGCGGTCTGGGGCAGTTTCACTACCGGCAACAGATGACCGGGATCGATGACGGCGACGCCTTCCGCCGTTGGAAACCACAGCTTGCCGTCGCGGGCTCGCCAGCCAGCCGGCTGATTTCTTCCGGTGCACTCCTGGCTCTTCATGCCGTCCGACCGATCGTAGGCTACCGACTGAATAAAGGTGGTATGGTCATTCGCCAATTGCTCTAATTGACTCTTTTCAACCCGAAAAATGCCTCGGTACGAACTCAGCCAGAGGCTGCCTTTTCCGTCGTCGAGAACCTGTGCGATCGAGTCCTCAAAGAGACCCTGCTTCCGGGTAAATGTTTGGAAATGGCCGTTGCGGAACCGGGCAAGCCCCCCACCATTGGTTCCAAGCCATAGCGTTCCATCCCGATCCTCATCAATGGCCGTGACGAACTCCTCCGGAAGCCCGTTTGTCCGATTGAATGTGGTAACGCTCTCTCCTCGTAGTCTCTTCAGTCCGTTGGAAACGGTCGCAATCCAGAGATCGCCGGCCGCGCTGACGTGCAACGCCATAACGGGGTCCCCAGCCGTCCCACTTTCTTGCGCAAACTGGTGGAAAGCGCCGTTGTTGTAAAAAGCGAGGCCTTTCCCTGTTCCAATCCAGATCCTTCCATCTTGGCCCTCAGCCATGGACAGAATCACCGCATCCGCCAGTTGACTGTGAGTTCCGAAGTTCCCGATATGGCCGTTCTTCAATACGTTCAGACCGTTACCATCGGTACCGATCCAAAGATTCCCGCTACGATCTTCCAAAAGTGCGCGAATTAAATTGCTGGACAATCCATCCCGCACGCTGAATGAGCGAAAGCGGCCATTCTGAAATCGATTCAGACCTCCGCCCTCGGTTCCTAGCCAAATGCTCCTGTCTCTCGTCTCATACACCGACGTCAGGCGATTATGAGATAAACCGTCGTTCTTGGTGTACGTAAAAACGTCCCTGGCCTTAAGGCGGTTTAATCCACCTCCATCGGTTCCAATCCAGAGACTCCCTTCGCGATCTCTAAACAATGAGCAGATCAGGTCCGTGGACAAGCCGTCTGCGGTCGTATAGGAAGTAAATCGCCCCTGATCCAGACGGTTGATACCGCCTCCATCCGTTCCGGCAAACAGGTGGCCATCTACGCTTTCCGCTAAAGCTTTGACACTTAGGACCGCAAGACCCTCTTTCCGGCCATACACCCGGAACTTGCCGGATTTGAATTCGTCTACGCCACCGTCGCCCGTTCCGATCCAGAGGATTCCGCTGTCATCGGCAAATAAGGATAAAATTCTGTCGCTCGAGAGCCCTTGCCGCATGGTGTAGCGGATGCTCTTCCCGTTTTTTATGCGGATCAGACCCTGGCCGTCCGTACCGGCCCAAATGTCGCCGTTCCGCTCAACCAGGATCGAAGTAATCACATCCTGAGAACTTAAGCCATCTACCCGCAACCCGGTGAGTTGGCCTGCGAGCAGTATCTTCAGCCCAGCCCCCGTGCCCACTAACAAGCGATGATTCTTGTCGCGCGCAATGCCCGTTATACCCGCTTCGGAGGTGTGGCCGCCATAAGAAACGGTTGTGAACTTCCCGCGCCGTAGATGAGCAAGTTCGCCTCTTCGAGCGCCCGTCCAAAGGCTGCCATCGTCATCCGCGAACAAGCATTGAATGTAGTCGTCCCTCAGTTCGTTGGTATTTGCATGATTGAAGACGGTGAATTGCGTGCCATTGAAACGGATCAGGCCCGCTTCCGTTCCAAGCCACAAATATCCATCGGCAGTCTGCGTAATCGCTTGAATCGAGGTTCGGGGGCCGCCGTCCTCCGCCTGCCAAACATCGCGTGTATAGACCCGAAATGCTTCTCGCGGGTCAGCGGAAGAGGCTTGGAGCGGTGCAGACACTCCTGGCAGAAGGATACCGGCCAAAAGGAAGTAGGGGATGAATTTCATGCACAAAGACTGAATTGAGGCTGAAGAAAAAGTTTTGCCGCTGTCTCGGAGTAGGATTTGGAACGCCTCTCTCTCGTGTTTTCTCGGAAAAGATTTCTTAATCGCCATTTTGCTCTGACAAGCTGGGAGAAATCAGATAGCATCTTTGCATAAAAGCCGATATGGAAATAGATCGAAATTCCGAGGGGACTTTATTTTGAACATTTATCGCATGGCTCGACCGTTCGAGACAGGCCTGAGTTGGACGAAGATCGTCTTTTGCGCATTGTCCATATGTCCTATTGCGATGCTGGGCCAGTCTGGCGCGGGTACCGGTCGAATTGAGGGGACGGCGTTCGACGCATCGGGGGCCGTTGTGCCAGGCGCCGAAGTTGCCATCCAGAACGAGGAGACTGGCGTCTCGACGAAGATCACCAGCGAAGCGAACGGCCATTTTTTGGCTCTCTACCTGGCCCCGGGACCCTATAGCGTCTCAATTGCAAAGCAGGGATTTGCGGCAGTGCGGATCCCCCACGTTCAGGTGAACGTCGGTACCACATCCTCCTTCCAGCCGCGTCTACAGCCTGGAAACGTTTCCGTAACCCTCACGGTGGACGACCAAGTTCCGCTGGTGGATCCGGCGCAATCAGCCTTTAGCAGCGTTGTGGGCAAGTTGCAGATCGAGGCGCTCCCTTTGAACGGCCGCAATTTCACCGACTTCGTTCTACTTACGCCCGGCGCTACCACGGATGGCGATTTCGGAATGGTCAGCTTCAACGGCGTTGCCGGTAATTTCAACAACTATATGGTTGACGGCGCAAATAACAACAACGCCTTCTTCTCCCAGCAAATTGGCCGTACCAGCATCCCCTATCAATTCAGCGAAGACGTGGTGCAGGAATTTCAGGTGACTAGCACTGGGTATGAGGCTGAGTTCGGGCAAGCGGGCGGCGGCGTTGTCAATACCGTTACCAAGAGCGGCGGCAATCAAACGCACGGAGATGGCTATTACTACATTCTCGATTCGGCTTTGGACGCGAACGACGCAATCGATAACGAAAACGGGATTCCAAAGCCGGACAACCGCCGTCAGCAATTCGGCGGCACGGTAGGAGGCCCTATCGTTCACGACCGCTTGTTTTATCTCGGCAACTACGAAGGACAACTGCGCAACGAACCGATTACCATAAACGATCAACCCGCGTTAGTCGGCTTACCCCCCGGCTTCTTCTCAGACCACCCGGACTTGCAAAGTGCGGTCGCGTCGGCAGCCGGTTCGTTTCCCCGCACATTCAATCAAAACACCGGTTTCGCCAAGTTAAGCGGCCTGTTGACCCCGCGAAATAGTTTTAGCGCGACGTATAACTATCAGCGATTCCGAAGTCCCCACGGATATTTCAATACGCCCACCTCTACCGGGGACGGTCTGTCGTTGACCGATGGCGCCACTAGCCAGTTCTTCCAATTCAGCGTCATCTCCTCCATTTCTCCCACCTTCGTCAACGAAGCGCGCTTTCACCTTGGGAAGGACTACCACTTCGATTTGCCGCGATCGGCCGCCGCGGAAGCCACTACGACGATTCAAAATCCGGACAGCGGCTTTGTCTTTGGAGGAAATCGTTTCCAACTCTCCACCTCGGATGACCGCTATCAGTTTGCCGATAACGTTACGAAAATCCTGGGCCGTCATTCCATCCGTTTTGGCGTTGACATCAACGTCAATCACGATACCGATTACTTCCTGTATGGTCCGAAAGGTGAGTACCGCTTCGCTTCTCTTGCGGACGTCCCGACGGGCAACTTCGAACTCTATCTGCAGGCGTTCGGGCAGCCCACGACCGTCTTGACATCCCCCACGTACTCCATGTTTGTGCAGGATGAGTTTCACGTTACGTCCCGTCTCAACGTAAACTACGGTCTGCGATACGACCTGCAAGTCCTGCCACAGCCTGGCGCCTGTAACACTCAGTTCGAACTCACCTGTAAGATCCCCTATAGCAAAAAGAATCTTTCACCTCGATTTGGGTTCGCCTACAGTCTTGATTCGGCCGCCAAGACCGTCGTGCGAGGTGGATTCGGAATCTTCTACATTCAGGCCGACCTTCTTGACGTATCTCAAGCCCTCGGCTCGAACGGGATATCGCGTCCTTTTCTGGTTACGACCGGTCCAGCTTTCGGCAACGACAGCCCGCTTGTCACTTACCCAAACAGTCTGAGCTCGTTCCCGACTGGCTCCGGCGGTTCTCCCTCGCTTGTCGTATTTGCTCCCAATTTCCGTAGTCCCTACGTGGAGCAGGCAAACGTAGCGCTTGAGCACCAGTTTGGCGGACACATGACGGCGAGCTTGGGATACGTCTACAGCCACGGCCTCGCGTTGCTGGGGAATTCGAATGGCGTCACGCGCCAGGCCAATGGGAATTTCGGTCTCGATCTGAACTTGGTTCCTCCCGATCAGCAGCCTGTATTCGGTGGAAATTTCAGCACGGCGACCGTCACGTTGCCCGACGGCAAAAGCTTTGTCGTCCCGGAATTTGAAGCCATCGACGGCTACCGGAACCCAAACTTCGGCGCAATCAATGCAGTCGATAATTCCGGCAAATCTATCTACCACGGCCTTTTGGCTTCATGGCGTTATGTCTCGCCGCAGTTTTCAGCGGGCATCGCCTACACTTTCTCGAGAACCACCGACCAGGGAACGGGTTATTTCAATCAGTTTGATCAGGCGAGCCAACGCGGTCCTTCGCAGTTAGACCAGCCCCAGCGCTTCGTTCTGAACGAGGTTTGGACGCCTGCTTGGCAGCCGCTCAGGAATTTCAGCTTCTCGTCGATAGTGACGCTCGCAAGCGGCAGGCCCTACACGGCCGTCTTCGACACTTCATCCGTGAATTTTTCCGTGGTACCCGGCGAACCTTTTAACGGATTCCGTGGACCGGACGCGAAAGTGGTGGACTTCAGCGTCGCGCGGCTTTTCAAAATAAGTGAACGATTGAACATAAAGATCTTGGCGGAAGCTTTCAACCTCTTGAATCATCCGAATTTCCAGCAAAGCCCTGTGGACAATGTGCAGTACACCACAACGCAGGCGACCGACGCCGTTGGCAACAATCTCCCGGTCTGGGCCGCTGCCGCCAACCCGCAATTTGGCTCTCCGCTGGCGATAGCTCCAAGAGTCGGCTCTAGGAACTTGCAGCTTTCCGCCCGCTTCAGCTTTTAGCCGGTTGTCTCGCGGCTGCCGCCGAGGGGAAGTGAGCTTCTAAATCGCACTCAACCCGGCACGTTGTTCTTCGGCATACCGGGTATTGTTGGTCCCGTGTCAACGGGTGCGATCAACCTGTCATCATTGCTCAATGAGGTATCAGATGACCCGAAGGCAGCAACCTGCTTTGGCACTCTTTGCAGTCGGAATGATAGGACTGGGCATCCTCGCTCTAATCTATGGCGATTTCGCGTTGGTGTGGCAGCCCGTCGCCGCCTGGGTCCCTGGGCGGACCGGTCTCGCCTACGGTTCCGGTGTCGTCATGCTTTTGGGTGGCGCGGGATTGCTTTTCGAAACCACCACGGCATTCTCGATTCGCATCCTGTTCCCGTATCTAATCGTCTGGTTGCTGCTGAAAATACCCGCTCTGATTGTGGCCCCGCGGATGGAAGCCGTTTGGCTAGGCGTGGGCGAGCTTGCCGTACTTCTGGCCGGAGGGTGGACTCTGTTTGCCAGACTGGCGGCGTTACGAGAGGGATCGGCCTTAAGGTTCGCGACGGGCGAGAACGGTGTCCGCATGGCACGTATCCTCTTTGCGGTCTCTCTGATACCAATTGGGCTTTCGCACATCGTGTATGCGAAGGAGACGGCTGCCCTCGTGCCAGTGTGGCTTCCTTTCCGAATTGGCTGGGCGTACCTGACTGGCATCGGACAGATCGTTTGCGGCCTCGGCGTGTTGTTCTCGATCTATCCGCGTGTGGCGGCGACGGCGGAAGCTGGAATGTTGAGCTTATTTACACTTCTCGTCTGGGTTCCCGCGATTCTGGCCGCACGGGCGACGCGGTTGCCGTGGACGGCGTTCTTCATCTCATGGGCGATTACGGCCGGCGCATGGGTGGTAGCCAACAACAGGATGAAGTGCGATGGCGGTTGACATACGTGTTACGCGACTTGGCGAGATTGCGTCCTTGCGCGAGCAGTACCGCAAGGAGATGAACTGCCAGATCATTTACGATTCGATTCATGGGCGCGCTGGCTGGACGCGGGAGTACGCGCTGGAACTAGATGGCACGCCGGTTGGCTATGGATCCGTTGCCGTGGACTGACCTTGGCAAGCTTTCGATGATCGATGTTACGAATGCGGTCGCGCCCGACGGGTTAGGCATCACAGACGGACCACCCAGTTCGGATATGCTGTTTTTTTATGCCGGATTCGGAATTTGCTGAACCTGCTCCTGTCCCAGATTACAGTGAAGACGGCATCGACCTTAGCCTGATTCGCTGGATGCTTTCACTGACCCCCGCGGAACGTCTTAATTTCCTGGACGAGCGCATTACAGACATTTTGGCCATTCGTGCGCTGAATGCAAGAGAATAGCCTGCTTGGGTTGCTGCGAAGGCTAGAAGAAAGCAGGTCCCAGTTCATTGTTGTCGGTGGACTCGCCGCTGTCCTGAATGGCGCTCCTGTCCAGACGTATGACGTAGA
>JALYVD010000163.1 GCA_030853405.1 Acidobacteriota bacterium
TAATTCCGCACACGAATTCCCAATTTCGAACAGTCGCAAAAAACTGCTATTCCTCCGGAACAAGTAAATGCGCCAAAACGTATCCGCTCTAGACGGCAAACAGATTGCTTCATTTTCTGTGCGACGATAGAGAAAGTCCTAAATCCTTATTAAGAAGTGTAGGTTCCGTGTCTTTCCGTTCCCAAAAGTTCAAATTGATGCTGGTATTGTGCGCCACCGGAGCCGCTTCGCTGCTCAGTTCCTGCGGCAAGAAAGAAGTGGCAAGCGCCGCTGGGATGCCTGCGATGGTCGTACCGGCGCGGGCGGTTGCGGCTATCGATAGCGATGTTCCCCTGGAGGTCTCGGCGGTCGGCAATGTTGAGGCGATCGCGTCCGTAGATATTAAGTCGCGGGTTGCCGGTCAGGTTCTCCGGGTGAATTTCCAGGAGGGGCAGGACGTGCGCCAGGGTGAACTTCTGTTCGAAATAGATCCTGAACCGCTCCAGCGGCAGATCGCGGAATTGCAGGCGGACGTTGCCAAAGACGTGGCTCTTGAGCAGCAAGCGCGCGCCAATGTGACGCGGGACGAGGCTCAATTGAAGCAGGCCCGCGCCTCCTCGGATAGAGGACTGGCGCTCGCCAAGGATGGAATCTTCTCTAAGGAACAGACAGAGCAGGTGGTCGCAACCGCGGACGCTTCGGCGGCTTCGCTGGCGGCCGACCAGGCTGCGGTCGAAAGCGCGACGGCGGCGGAAAAGGCGGATCGGGCACGGTTCGCGGAAACCAATCTGCAACTCAGCTACACAAAGATCACTTCACCGATGGCGGGCCGCGCTGGAGCGATCAGCGTGAAGGCCGGCAACCTCATCAAAGACAACGACGTCGCCCTGGTCACGATTCTGCAGACGTCACCGATCTACGTCTCTTTCGGCGTGCCGGAGCAACTTCTGCCGGAAGTGCGAAAGTACAACTCCGCGCATCCGCTTCAAGTACAGGCGAAGGTGTCGGATCAGCAAACGGAGACGGGAACGTTGCGCTTCATCGATAGTTCGGTCGATGCGACGACCGGCACGATTAAATTGAAAGCGTCTTTCGATAACCCGAAGCGTACTTTGTGGCCGGGGCAATTCGTGAACGTGCAAGCGCGGCTGAACGTGGAACACGGCCGGATCCTAATTCCGAGCCGCACGATTCAGACAGGTCCGCAAGGCAAGTACGTTTGGGTAATGAACGCCTCCGATAACACCGTCTCCATGCGGCCGGTAAATGTCGAAAGGCTTTATGAATCGCCGAAATCCGGGGAACAAGCTGTGATCGGCAGCGGTTTGAAATCGGGCGAAATGGTCATTTCGGAAGGGCAGATGCGTCTTGCGCCCGGCGCGAAGGTTCAACTGCTTAAAGCCGACACACAAGTAGGCGAGGCCGGAACCGCGAACCCGGCCGGCAACTCATAAGGAGCGCGGATGCACTTCACAGATTTATTTATCCGCCGCGCTATCAGCACGACATTGCTGATGGCCGGAATTCTGATCTTCGGAATTATCAGCTACACCTCGCTGCCGGTCAGTAATCTTCCGTCGGTCGAGTATCCAACCATCGAAGTATCGGCTGGGCTACCGGGCGCTAACCCGGACATCATGGCATCTTCCGTCGCGACGCCGCTGGAGGCTGAATTTTCGACGATTGCGGGCATCAACAGCATGTCTTCGTCGAGCACGCTCGGCGGCACAAGTATTACGCTGCAGTTCGACCTCAGCAGAAATATCGATGCAGCGGCTCAGGACGTGCAGGCCGCGATCTCCCGGGCGCAAGGCAATCTGCCGACAAGCATGCCTTCGCCGCCCTCGTATTCCAAAGTGAATCCGGCCGAGCAGCCGATCCTCTACATTGCCGTCGAGTCGAAGACCATGGCGATGTCCCAGTTGGATCAGTACGCGGAAACCATGTTGGCCCGCCAGATTTCCATGGTCAGCGGCGTCTCGCGCGTGCAAGTTTACGGGTCGCAAAAATACGCTGTGCGCGTCCAGGCCGATCCGGAGAAACTGGCCGCGCGGCAAGTAGACCTTGAGACCATTCGAGGCGCTCTTAGCAGCGGCAGCGTAAATTTGCCAGCCGGCTCTTTGTACGGACTTTCAAAGGCTTATACAGTCCAGTCCGATAGTCAGCTCACTTCGGCTTCCCAGTTTGCGAAGCTGATTGTTTCGTATCACAACGGAACTCCCGTTCACCTCGACGAACTTGCGGATGTGTTTGACAGCGTCAGCAACGAACGTTCACGGTTTTGGCTAAATAACGACCGCGCAATTGTTCTCGCCGTTCAGAAGCAACCGGGATCGAATACCGTCGATGTCGCCGATAAGGTGAAGGCATTGCTTCCCGTTCTTAAGCAATCGATGCCAGCGGGAATTTCGTTCACGAGAGCTTTCGACGCTTCGACCAATATTCGCGATTCCATTGCGGATGTGAAATTCACGTTACTGCTGACGATCTGCCTGGTTGTTGGCGTGATTTTCGTCTTCCTGCGAAATGTCTCGGCTACTGTCATCCCTAGCCTTGCCGTCCCCTTGTCGCTGCTAGGCACTTTTGCGGCGATGAAACTGCTTGGCTTCACGGTAGACATGTTGTCCATGATGGCGATGACGTTGTCGGTCGGATTTGTCGTGGACGACGCCATCGTGATGCTGGAGAACATCGTCCGGCACATGGAAATGGGTAAGCCACGGATGCAGGCGGCTATCGACGGAGCGCGCGAGGTGGGCTTTACCATCGTCTCGATGACCATCTCCCTGGTTGCGGTGTTCATTCCGGTGTTGTTCCTCGAAGGAGTAATCGGGCGCCTTCTGCGAGAGTTCTCGGTGACTATCGCGGTGGCCGTTCTCATTTCGGGTTTCATCTCGCTGACTCTAACGCCGATGCTGTGCAGCCGTTTCCTGCGGCACGAGAGTCACCCGACTGGCGCATTTTACCGCTGGTCGGAAGGGTTCTTTACGTGGCTGAACAATCTATACCGCAGCACGCTGGCAACCGTTCTGCGCTACCGGCAAATCACACTCATCGCAAGCATTGTTCTGACCGTCGCGACCGTTTACCTGTTCATCGTTATGCCGAAGGGCTTTATGCCGACGGTCGATCAGGGCTTCGCTTTCGGCGGGGATGAAGCGGCCCAAGACACCTCATTCGATGAGATGGTGCGGCTTCAAAAGAAAATTGACGCCGTGGTAAGTAAGAATCCCTGGGTTCAGGCCTTCGGTTCCGGGACTGGCGGTTTCACCGAACAAAACCAGGGCTTCCTCTTCATGCAGTTCAAGGAAGACCCACACCGCCCCAAAGCGAACGTTATTATCGGGCAACTTGAGCAGCAGTTCATGCAAATTCCCGGTGTGATGGTGTTCCTGCAAGTGCCTCCGCTGATTTCACTCGGACAGAGTGAGGGCCGGAGCCAGTACTCGGTGGCGCTACAGGACGCAGATACGACGCAACTCTTCCAGTGGGCTCCTAAGCTTGAGGCCAAACTGCACTCGATTTCAGACCTGAAAGACATTTACAGCGATCTGCGGCTCGCGAGTCCGCGGCTCGATGTGCAGATCGACCGAAATCGCGCTTTGGCGGTCGGAGTGACGCCCGACGCGATCGCCAATACGCTCTATGACGCTTACGGCAACCGGCGCGTCACCACCATCACAGCCGCTTCGGATCAATACGACGTGCTGCTGGAGGTCCGTCCACAGGATCAGCTGAATCCGAGCGCTCTCAGCAACCTTTACATCCGTTCGACGTCGGGCAAGCTGGTTCCTCTCGCGGCGGTGACGACTTTGAAGCAGACGGTAGCGCCGCTCAGTGTCAATCACATCGGTCAGCTTCCCGCCGTGAACTTTCAGTTCAACGTGAAGCAGGGAGTCTCGCTAAGCCAAGCGACCAGTCTGATCGACCAGGCTGCGCACCAGATTGGACTGCCGGATACGGTGAGCTTTAGTTACCAGGGGACAGCGGCGGCGTTTCAGAAGTCGCTCGGCGGCCTGGGCATTTTGCTCATTATCGCCGTACTGGTGATTTATCTTGTGCTGGGCATTTTGTACGAGAGTTTCATTCATCCAATCACGATTCTCTCGGGCCTTCCGTCGGCGGGTCTCGGCGCGCTGTTGACTCTTTTGCTCTTCGGCGACGACCTGAACCTCTACTCGTTTGTCGGCATTATCCTGCTGATCGGTATCGTGAAAAAGAACGCCATCATGATGATCGATTTTGCGATCTCAGCGGAACGCAACGAGGGCAAATCGGCGGAGGACGCGATATTCGAAGGTTGCCTGAAGCGGTTCCGGCCCATCATGATGACGACGATGGCCGCCTTGTTAGGCACGCTGCCAATCGCCTTTGGTACCGGAGCGGGAGGGGAAGCCCGCCGCCCTCTTGGACTCGCGGTGGTCGGCGGTCTGGTGGTATCGCAGTTGCTGACGCTCTACATTACGCCGGTTATTTACGTTTATCTGGACAAGTTCCACAAACGCAGCCGCAAACGTGAATCGGCGCCGGCCCGGTTGGTTCCTTCACGCGCCGAGGAAGCGCTGATCGGATAGCGGTCTCGGCTGCTCCCTTAGAAGCGCGGTTCTGCTTTAGCCGTTCACAAGCCATTTGGAAGGATCTGGACGGCGCGGCTCTTCGATTGTATTCAGCTCTTCCAGATCCGGCGAGTTTGCCGGGTGCAGTTCTTTGAATTTGCGGGCGGACGGCAACACGTTCCGTTCCAAGGAACCGACCGTGTCGTTGTAGGTGTTCACGGTTCGCTCGATAGCATCGCCGAGCTTCATGAAATGTTCATGGGCTTTCAGCAGCCGCTTGTACAGTTCCATTCCGGCCTGACGAATCTTTTCGGCATTCTCGGCAAGCGCTTCCTGACGCCAGCCATGCGCGACTGTCAACAACAGAGTGATCAATGTGGTCGGCGTAGCAAGAATGACGCGCTGCCCGACGCCGAAATCCAGAAGATTTGGCTCGTTCTCAAGCGCCGCGCTGAACAGTGACTCCAGTGGCAGAAACGCGACGACGAACTCAGGAGAACAAGGCAAACGCTGCCAGTAGGACTTCTCTCCGAGGGACTCTACGTGCGTCTTCACCTGGCGGGAGTGCTCCGTCATATAACGCTGGCGTTCCGCGTCGTCCTGGGACTCAATGGCTCGCAAATAGGCTTCGAGCGAGACCTTCGCATCGACCACAACACGACAGTTATTCGGCAGCCGCACGATCAAATCGGGCCGCTGATTCTTTTCTCCGAAGAGCGTTTCCTGCTCGGCGAAATCGCAATATTCAAGCATCCCGGCCAATTCGACCACGCGGCGCAACTGCATCTCGCCCCAACGGCCTCGCTGGATGGGTGACCGCAAGGCCGTCTTCAACTGGTCCGCCGACTGCCGGACGCGTTCCTGCAACTGCGTAAGAGCCTGCACCTGGGCCGTGATCCCCTCATAAGCGCCCACCCGTGTGACCTCTATTTCGCGGATCTGATCTTCGAATTTCTTGAGCGATTGATTGACGGGTTCTACAAGGTACTGCATCTGCTCTCGGCTGCGGTCGAGAAACAACTGGCTGTTATTCTGTAAAGCTTCGGAAGCAAGCGAGCGGAACCGTTCTTCGAGTTGTTGCTGCGTTTGCGTGAGCAGCTTTAACTGAACCGCGGCAACTTCGCGATTCTTTGCGGTCTCGGCCTGCTGCTGGATCAAATCGCGGCGGGAGTCTTCTAGTTCCTGGCATTGATCTTCGTGCTTCTGACGCGTTTCCGCGGCCGTTTCGCGCCAGCGCCGGGCGTCAGTCCATTGATGAACGCCAAAGGCAACAGCGACGAATAGCAGGATGATGAGAAGCGGAATCAGCAGAGTCACTTTTTGAAGCCGGTTTCCGACTTGAACCGCTCAAGCGTATTGAACACAATCGGGCAATACACGGCGCGGTCGGGCATGTGCCACATCCGGCTAATCAGAGAACCGCTGCCCTTCACCAGATGGGGGAACAGTTCGCAGGTACTGGGCCGAACGTCGTACACGGAGCATAGATTGCCTTCCAGAAAGACGCAGCCGTTCTCATCGCGCTTCAGGATAATGCCTTCCTCTTCGCTTTCAACCGTGTATTCGGCGCGGAACGCAGGCACGCTCAACCGGAAGTAGCGGGCCAGGCGCTCCATATCCCGCTCGCTGACCTGAGTCGTCGCGACGCGGCAGCAATTAGCGCAGGCGGTGCAATCGATGGAGTCTTCGGTCTCCTGGGCAAGAGCTTTGAACCTTCTCTCGACGAAGTTGTGACGCTTCATCCACATTCGGAAACGCAGGTTCTCCTCGCGCTGTTTTTCCCCAAACCGCTTAATTTGCACGAGGTCTGTAATCATTGACGCTCCTACCAGGATAATGGAATTGTGACGGATCAACTATCCTTGTCCATCTGGCTCGATCGAAACGGGCAGGCCAACCGCCTCCGGCAATTCGAAAAGCTGCTCCGGATCGTTCCTTTTTCGCAGAGGGAACAGCCACAATCGATGGTTTCCATTCTGGCCGTGGATACAACAGAACCGGCGTTGCTCGAAAGGCCGCTGAACGGGCCTGTAGACCCATCGGATCTGATGGAAATTTTCAACGAGTACCAGGGACCCGACGTGGCTTACGAATACGAGAGTTGGTGGGATCTCTGGCTATTCGACGGCGACTGGAAACTTGGTCCCGGCCGCATACTGCTCTCCTGCTTCGGCACGGAATTCGATAATGGCACCGACCAGGACGCCTCCGAGCAGGAAGACCTGCGCATCGACTTCGGCGTAGACGTCCATTACCTGCCTAATCTGGAGATTCCGGCAAGCGGAAAGCTAATTGAATCGAATATCAAGAGCCTATTGCGTCTGGTCCACGAACTCGACTCTTCCCTGCCCGTGGCGAGACGTCAACTACAGACGGAATCGGGCGAAAACTTCGCGGACCGGCTGCATTCGTGCTCATACAAACCTCCGCCGTACAGTGACCGGGAATGCGTGCTGAGCCGTCGCTAATTCGGTTCCGGAACTTCGGTAGTGGGTCAGTTTGAAACCCGATAGTCTGCACCATCGCCGTAAGAGGACAGAAAAGCCGTAATGTCGTGGTTGCCGGCCAATCTGCGGACCGGCACGTCCGGCCCCTGAGAAACTCTAACCGCCTCGATGCGCGGGCGATTGACCCGGTCGAATTTCCAGATGAACGCCAGTACTTTGGTGAGTTTGTTTATCCGATGGGCCTCGCCACACTTGAACACGCGCGTGGTTGCGCGCCAAGCGCAGGACAGTTTTGAGCGCTCGATCCAAATCACCAAAGTGGCGCGGGATAACCGGACATCAAAGGTTGCCAGTGCAAAATTACCGTCGCTGATCCACTCATCACCTGCGTGTGCCTTCTTCATTAAGGTTCGGAAAGCGGGAACGTCCTTCTCTTCCCAACGCGACTGCCATATGGCATCTAGGCAGATAATGGGCGCGCCCGTACGTTCGCCAAGCTGCCGAGCCAAAGTAGTCTTTCCGCTGCCAGCGCAACCCAAGATGACTATTCGCGCCATAACTGTTGATTACCGCAGGATTGGGGCTACGTCAATGGTATCCACTTTCAAACTGACCCACCACCGGAACTTCTAATAAGCGCCAGTGCTCAGCGACCTCAAGGCCGCGTAGGTCCGGATGTGGCCGGGCGTTAACAGTTCGACGATGAACACGACCGCGACACCGCAGCCCAGTGAACACAACAGTGCGATTAGAAGATCCTGCATAACGCGAGGACTTGAAGGCTCGACTGGCATGGTTGGTCCATCCGCCAGACTGACGTTTGCAATATGTCCATGAGCGAGAGCCTCTCTAATTCGCGTGTCCTCCTGTTTTTTCGAATATAAGAGATAGAAAACCTCGCTTTGTTTCACCTGCCGCAGTAAAGAATCGTGCTCTATCGCAGCGCTGGCAAGTTGAAATCTTTCTTTCCGGTAACGATCGGCTACTTGTTTCAGACGGTCGCGAAGACCCTCTAGAGCCGACAATTCAGCCTGGCTGACGAGCAGATCTTTCTGCAGCGCGCTAAGATCGCTTTCATTGATCAATTGCGAATGGTACTCTGCCGCGGCGAGGTACGGTTTTCCATTTCGCCGCGAGTAGGAAACCGCTTTGGGACGAAATTGAGCGAGTTGCTCCCGCTCTTTATGGGCCCTGTGTGCATACTCGGCAACTTGCGCGTCCGCTTGTTCGGCAGCCGTCTGCGCCTCCACCGCACGCTTCGCGAAAGCCGCCCGCTCTTCCGGGAATACGAAGCCGCTATACATGCGGCGGCACCGGACAAGATCTTCCTCCGCTTTCCTGAGAGTTACCTGCCATGCCATGCTCTGACGGCGGAGAAATGTGACCGTCGCCGGTCTCGAATGCACTTCCATGCGCCTTTCCGGGTAAGTATCGGCAAGGGCTCTCAGTACGGCGTTCGCCAGTTCGGGCGTAAAACCGGAGTAGGAAACCCGAAGAATGTTCGATCTCTTTAGCGGTGTGATGAGCAGGCTATTCCGCAGCCGCCATAGCGCCTTCTCGAGCGTAAGCGGGGAGGTCTCGCCAGTTGACTGATCTTCAGCCATTTCCAACTTCTGCAGGCCGGTCTTCAACACTACTTTGGTTAGAACGTCCGTGCTTTTCAGCAACTCAATCTCGGAATTGACCTCTGCCTCATGAAGATAGGAAGCGCGAGCAACGCTTCCACCGGTATCCCCATTTACAAGCGCGTCGTCGCGATCGCTGGACAGAAGAAGTTCCATCCGCGATTCGTATCCCTTCGGGAGAGAGTAGATCAGCGCCGCTAAACACCCAAACAGCACGCCGAATGTTAGTAACAGCAATCCCGACCTCGCTCGCAGAGCCTGCAGCAACGGACGCGGAGATAACCACGCTGATTCACGGCGATATGGCGCGTAAGAGGATGACATCTTGGTTCAAAAGTTACCAAGACACGCCGCCTCGGCACAATACATTAGTGCCGCCCAGCGGTTCGGAGTAGCACGTCCCAGTACCCCGGGGCCAAGCGAAACGTTTGAACCAGAGTTGGGCTCCAACATTGCAGAGGTTATAGATATGCCAACAGAATCACACAAAAAGGCCGCCGAGCATCACGAGAATGCCGCCAAGTCTCACAAAACGGCGGCGGAGCATCACGAGAAGGGCAATCACGAGGAAGGTGCAAAGCACTCCCAGACTGCTCACGAGCATTCGACAAAAGCCCACGAGGCATCGAAGGACGCTCACAGTAAGTCGAGCAGTTCCAAGAAGTAGTGCCACGGCAGGACGGGAAAGACTCGTCCTGCTCCCTTCTCAAATACTCAAATTGCTATTGCGGAATTGCAGCCGGACTGCGATGCTCGCCGCCATCAATTGAGCGGACCCCAAAGATTACGTTGTCTTTCGAAACGGGAAGCGTTACTTTATTGCCGTCTACTTCCACTGTGAACTGCCAATCCGGAGCGGCAGTTTCCCGCCAGACCACCTCATACCGAATACCCGCCGGTGCGCCTTCCGGGCTATCCCATACCAATGTCGAACTGTTGTCCAGTGTGGCCGTGACGAGTCGCACGTTGCGGGGAGTCCCAGGAGCCGAAGCCGTTACGGCGAGCACAGCCGCATTCAGGCGAGCAACTTTGGCCACGTAGCCGAAATCGACAAACTTCAGGAGATCCCCATATTCGAGGCCGCCCTCCGAACGAAGGTCCTGGTGTTGATGATGGAAGTCTTCGCGCCACTCGGTAAACCGCACGGCCGGGAAGCCCTCCGTGTTGAAGGACGTGTGATCTCCGCCACGCAAATACCGGTCACGGCGAAACTCCAGAATGGCGTTCAAACCCGATTTCCCGGTCTTCGCCACTGGCGTGTACGTCCGTGCTATGTCGGCGACCGCTCGCGCCAGTTCGCGGGATGGGGAGTCGCTTTCCGCGCCCAAATTGACAATGTGTTTCACCTGCTCCGGCGTGCTCCGGGCTGGGATCCCCTCCGAGAAAACGCGTACTGCACTTTTATCCTGCAGCCGGTCCCCCGGAGTCGTGTTGCCACCGGCGATGTCGTCGTTCAGGACGCCCTCAAGTTGCCAGCCTTCCTCCTTTGCTAAGTGCGCCAGGTGACGGCTCCCGTTGAGACCTTGTTCTTCACCGGCCACGGCCACGAACACCAGCGTAGACGGCCACTTCCGCTTACTCAAAACGCGCGCGCATTCTAAGCTGACAGCAACTCCGCTCGCGTCGTCGTTTGCGCCCGGCGCTAATCCACGCGCGTCTAGCACGTCGGTGTTTCGCGAGTCGTAATGGCCGGTCACCAGATGCATCCGTTTTGCTTGCGCCTCGTCGGAACCGCGAAGAATCGCATACACGTTGGTAATCCTCGTAGGCTTCGGAATCCGGGATTGGGGCTGCTCCGTCCACGTATCGCGCTTCACTTCAAGGCAGCCGCCACACGCCGCGGAATAGCTTTTTAATTCCCGCTCAATCCAATCGGCGGCGGCCCCGATACCGCTCTCAGCGGACGTACTCCCTTCCCTGCCGTCCCCTTCTGCGCCTCCCAAGGTATTCCGGTTTCCAAAGCCGACCAGTTTTTCGATGGTATGCCGTATGCGTTCCATCGAGATTTCTCGCAGCGCGTTCTGAATCACAGGATCCGGCCGTGCGGGTTGCACTGCCGTGCCGTACGCTTTCCAGTCGGGTTGGAACTGCCGCGCTTGTATTTGGAGCACCGACAAAACTACGAGAAGGGCTAGCGTGACCTTCGACATGGTTATTTCTCAGGCCAGCGGAGTGCGCTCCGCACGCAAGTCGCGCAGCGGGGGATTCGTGCCCGAGAGTATCGACTCGAAACGTTCCCGTATGCCGTGACTAAGTTGCGGATGCGTTAGTATCCAGAATCTCTTCTCC
>JALYVD010000169.1 GCA_030853405.1 Acidobacteriota bacterium
CGAGACCGGTTGAAGTCATGCCGCCCGAGGTGTCGGCTTCCGGGCCGCCGACGTCATCCACGAGGTGGCTGTAAGTGTAATTCAGCAAAAACGAAAGACCGTGCGACATCCGGTGCTCCAGCCGCAGATTGAATGCGTTGTAGAAAGAAGCGCTCAAATTCGATCCCAGTACAAGCACCGGCCCATACTGGGGATACGGGTATTCCAAGATACCCAACAGCTGCGTTGGCCCGGTAATCGTATTCGCTTGCGTCTGCCCCGCATTCGGTGACGCCACGCTCTGGGTCATGACGCTCCCGTAAGAGGGCGTGAATAGATTCGCCGGATATCGGCTGACTAAATTTGGGGCAAGCAGGCCTAGGCCGCGGTTGGCGCTGTAGCCCGCCTCAATCACGAAACCAACCGGAAGCTGCCGCTGCACGCTTGCCATCCACGTGTACTCGCGCGGCATGTGCATGTTTTGGTTGAACGCGCCCACGCCGGGATCTTGGGAGCTTTCCTGGTTAGCAAGGAAGGTGTTGCGCGTATACGAAGTGATCTCGCCGGGCAGCGGAAACGGGTTCGCCCACGTTGAAATATAGTGCCGCCCACCGTCATTCGAAGCGTGCCAACCCGCATTCCCCGCATTCCCCAGAGGAAGGCTTTCATTGCTGCTGGCATATCCTCCCGCGTCGCCGTGGTCGGGATATACATCAACCCTCCGGAGGCGCGGAGCACTGTCTTGTCATTCAACTGATACGCAACGCCAAGGCGCGGCGCAAACTGGTGCGAATCGACTCCTTGGAAGGTTCGCGAAGGGAAGCCCGGCGTGTTTGGCAGTTCCACTGCTCCGTTCGGCATCCCGTTCACCCAACTCGGCGCGGGAATGTTAGTTGGCAAACCTGCGGCGGCTAGCGCTCCGGTCCAGGAATATCCAGGATTGATACTAAACAACGGCGCGGCGGTCGGATCCCAGAAATAAATCTTGTCGTGGCGCTCTGTAGTCGGTCCCTCCCTATCCCAGCGGACACCGAGGTTCAAGGTCAATTTTGGAGTTACTTTGAAATCGTCCTGCACGAAGGCCGCATTGTAGTTCACGTCCATTGCGCGGGTAGACGGGCCGGCCACGGTGTTCCAGTTATCGATTCCTAACAGAAAACTCCCAAGCGAGTTAGGAATGCTGCTAGTCGCTCCAAATCCGTGGTCCCCCGTGGTCGCGGCCACCGGATTCCCCATAAATGTGGTCGTGTTAGATCCGCCAAAGTTCTGAAAGTTGTCGTAATAGCGCCGGTGCTCAACGCCAAACTTCAAGACATGCCGGTTCAACACTTTCGTTCCCGTGAATGCAAAATCGTATGTTGTCGAAACGGTGATGTTCGCGGTAGGCGACCTTCCGTAATACCCGGCAGTTTGAAAATCTTCCTGAATATTCGGTATCGCGTTGGTCCCCAAAATCTGCTGGAACGCCGGATTGAGATGAATCGTACTCGAATTAAAAGAGGGATCCAGCGAATTGCCGGTCAGCAGGGGATTGTGAACTATTGCGGCGCGGAAATTGAATAACAACGTAGGCTTGGCGGTCCAATCGTAATTCACGGTGCCGTTCAGTCCGCCATTGGTTTGTGTTGTGGCGGTGGTGAATAAGGGGCCTCCGACCCTCGACTGTGAGTTATCCGAACTGAAGGTAGTGTAGTGGATTTCAAGTCGTTGGTTATCGGTAATTACCTGATCGAGACGGACACCCATCCGGAAGTTATTCTGAAGCGTGCTCTGCGGAGCGCCATAGTTATTCAGGCTGCTGTAACCCGCCACGCTAGGACGATTGGGTAATGGGAGGAGGGCCAGAATCGCTGCGGATGTTGGAGAAATTTCCGACGCTGGCACGTGCTTGCCGTCGCCGCCCAGAAGGCCAAGGCGGCTGTAGGTTCCATCGGCGTTTGGCGTCGATGACTGCGGGCCGTTGGGATCGTACATCAACGTGGGGATTCCAGCTGCCATCGATTGCGATAGATCTCCTGAGCGTTCAGCCTGTGTAGGCACGCTCATGATCACTATATTGCTGGCCTGATTGTACTTGAGGTACTCGTTATCGACAAAAAAGAAGGTCTTGTTTTTACCGTTGTAAATCTTTGGGATCCACACCGGGCCGCCTAAAGTGAACCCGAAATCGTTCTGACGGAAATGGACCTTCGGATTGCCGACGGCGTTTTGATACCAGGAGTTGGCGTCGAACATGTCGTTGTACATGTACTCGTAAGCGTCGCCATGAAAGCTGTTCCCCCCGGACTTTGTAACCAGTTGGACATAGCCTCCGGAAATTCTGCCGTACTCAGCGGAAATGCCGCTCGTTACCACCTTGAATTCCTGAACGGCATCGATAGAGGGCGTCTGATTCGATAGTTCGTGAGAGCGCCCCGTGGTCACTACCGCGCCATCTACGAAGTAGTCGACACTCTGGGTTCGGCCTCCGTTTATGCGAACCTCGGACTTGGAATTGGGATTAATCCCGTTCTCCGCGCCCTGCACGTTTCCGGCAATGCGCAGCAGCGCAAAAGGATTCCGGTCGATCTGGGGCAAATTCATGATGAAGTTGTTATTCACTACTTCACCAGTTTGGGCGTCCTCTGTTCGCAACGGAGATGTCTCGCCAGTTACGGTCACGGTTTCCGCGGACGAACCTAACTGGAGGGGTATGTTGAGGACCAACCGGTCAGCTACGTGTACCACAATGCCATCGCTGACGTATTTCTTAAAGCCGCTCGCTTCGACTGCCAATTGATAATTGCCTGGAGTCAATTGTGGAGCCAAATAGTTTCCGTCGCTCAAGGAAGCAAGGCGCGAAGCGATACCGGTGGCCATATTGGTCACCGTGATGGAAGCGTTCGGAACAGACGCTCCACTGGGATCTTGGACTGTGCCCCCAATCGATCCATAGCCTTGCTGCGCGAATGCCGGTACACACAGTACGGCGATAATCAGCGCGGCGAGCGTCACCATCCGTGCGCTCTTTATCGATTGAACTATCCTCATGGAAGCATTCCCCCTTTGCACTACTAAGCCGCCGAAAGCCGGATGGTAAACAACTTGAACCTAATTTGAAGCGAGGTCAAGTGGGTTCACTGTAAACACCCTGTAAAAAACCTCGCAAAACGCTGTAAAGGCCTGTTCAGCCGCAGGCTGCGGAAGAGTCGTTCATCTCGAAGTGTTTACTGTAAACTTTACGTTGGTTGACCACTCCGAATGTCGGCCGGAAGGGAGCGCCCACGTGGCCAGCACGAGTCCAACCGTAGATGCGAATTTCGAATTGGTGGCCCGGGTGGCCGATAGCCCCAGCTTCCAACGGTCCGCGCGATTGCGCGATTTGCTCCTCTATATTTGCCAGCGAAGTCTGCAGGGCCGCTATGACGAACTCCGTGAACAACGGATCGGCGTGGATGTTTTTGCACGCGGACCTGACTTTCGGCCCAACGAGGACAACATTGTCCGGGTGGAAGCACGTCAACTACGCAAGCGATTGGACGACTATTTCGCGACCGAGGGCAAGGCTGAACCCATCATCATCACAATTCCGAAGGGCGCTTACGTAGCGGCGTTCGAACACCGAATAACCCTTTTGGACACCATTGACCCCTCAGAGACATCGGTTGTGCCGGTGGGTGAAGCCAAACAACCCGTCGCGGTGGACGCGTGGGTGGAGCCGCCGCCGTCGAGGTTCCCTTGGGCGATGCTCTTCTTTGGCACAACTCTCGTTTTTCTGTCCCTCTCAGCCTGGTCGTTCATGCGCTATCGCGAACCCGCGTACGCGCCAGTTACGCTAGAAAGTTCCGTCCATCCCAACCCTATGTGGAGCGAGTTGTTCAACAAGGATCACCAAACCTACATCGTTTGTGCGGACTCCGCCCTTGTCCTGTTGCAAGACCTGACCAAGAGGTCCGTCACACTCGCTGAATATGTGAATCGAAACTACTTCTCCAATCCGCAGAAACTGCCGCCGGAAGTTGAGACGCTCCTTAGAATTCTGCCGCAAAGGCAATACACGAATATTTCAGACGTTCGGCTCGTGCAAGAAATTCTGCAGTCTAACGACGAGTATCGTGGCCGGTCTGTTGTTCGTTCCGCGCGCAATATCGAGCTCATCGATTTTAAGAACGGGAATTTTGTACTCCTTGGGAGTAAGAGGTCCACCCCTGGGTGGAGTTATTCGAGCCGTCGCTGAACTTTCAAGTCGTTTATGACGCCAAATCGCAACGTACCGGGTTTCGTAACGCCGATCCAAGGCCGGGCGAGAAGAGCGTCTATTGGGTGGAGGGCAGTTCCACTCAACTTGACGAAACTTACGGTGTGATCGCATTCCTGCCGAATCTCAGTTCCAACGGCAACGTGCTTATCATTGAGGGCGCGACGGGAGAAGGAACTGAGGCGGCGGGAGAATACATAACCCATCCTGAGTTATTGAATCAGCTACTGAAAACCATCCATGCGATTGACAATCACCACGTTCGATACTTTGAAGTACTGCTGAAGTCCGGAACCATCGCTGGAACGCCAAAGAACGCGGAAATCGTTTCTTATCGTTTCATCCCATCCGGCAAATAAATCCTACAAAAATCAGCACACCAGCACCACATCGAACGTTCTCGGACCATGCACGCCTTTAATTCGTGTCATCTCGATATCGGATGTCGCAGACGGCCCAGAGACCGTGGTTATCGGCGAGGCGCTGAATGCGCTTATCGCCCGAATTCCTTCCGGCACCGTCTCGACGACTTGTTCTTCAAAAACAACGCAAAGATGATAATCCGGAATCAGAGTAGCGGCGCGACGCCCCTCGTCCGAAGAGTGTTTCAAAACGATTGTACCGGTGAAGGCGATACCCAAAGCGCAGCCCGTAAGCACGCCCTCCATTTGATCCAGCATTTCGTTCGAAAAACTGTTCTCGCGCACAAACTCAAATTCCTCCGGCAGCCACTCCGCTGGTATTCCCGTTGGAACTAACAGCCGCCGCTTGGTCCGGTCGCGTAAAACAAACCCGACCGTAACCGCAATCTCAGCCCGCGAACACCTGCACACACCACAGCCGTAATCCTGCAAACGGTCGATGAACATCTCCACCCGCTGCGCCGAATCGTCCGCACCGCGTTGAACATAGGTGCGCTGAATCGCCGCATACTCGGTCTCGCGGACGTCCGAGACGTCTTCGGTCGCTCGTCGAATTCGAGCGAGAATTTCTTCTTTCGCGCTACTCAAGCGTCTGTCCCTTGCTTGCGCTCCGCCCACCACTCGCGGAACGATTGTTCGGGAATCGCCGAGAGATCCCGGAACTCCGTCCAGCCTGCCAGCATACCGGGAAGGTTACGCAATTTGCCTTCATGCTCGAAAGGCGTCTGCCCTATGCGCGCCAGCTTCTGCGCAATTGAGAATCGGCCTTCACCGCCTAGCGCGAAGGCAGCCACTTTCATTCCCACTCGTTCCGTTAAAGGCCCGTACCCTTGCTCCACCGCTTTGCCACGCAGGTGAATCAAAATCTCCGGGATGTTAATCTTCACCGGACACACCTCATAGCAAGCGCCGCACAACGACGAAGCGTACGGGAGCGATTGAGAGTGCTCCATCGACTGCAATTGCGGCGTTAGTATCGCTCCAATCGGTCCGCCATACACGGAGCCGTAGGCATGTCCGCCCGTCTGGCGGTACACCGGGCAAGCATTCAGGCACGCTCCACATCGAATACAGTCCAAGGTTTCGCGCGACTCCGCATCCGCGAGCACATGCGTCCGCCCGTTATCCATCAATACGACGTGAAACTCCTCCGGCCCGTCTCCAGGCGTCACGCCGGTCCAAATAGAGGTGTATGGGTTCATGCGTTCGCCCGTTGCAGAGCGTGGCAGGACCTGCAGAAAAATTTCCAGATCTTCAAACTTCGGAATGATCTTCTCAATACCAATCAGGCTGATCAGCACTCGGGGAAGCGACGTGCACATACGTCCATTCCCCTCCGACTCCACCACCACCACGGAACCCGTATCGGCAATCGCAAAATTCGCACCGCTGATTCCAATCTTCACCCGCAAAAACTTTTCGCGCAGATAGTTGCGGGCCGCAGCGGTAAGATCCTCTGGCCGCGCGCCTAACTCCCGCAGCTTCATCTTCTCAAGAAAGATTCGCCGGATCTCCATCCTGTTACGGTGAAGCGCCGGAACAACAATGTGCGAGGGCTTATCTTCTCCAAGCTGTACAATCAGATCCGCCAGATCCGTTTCGCACGGAACGATTCCAGCCGCTTCCAACGCCTCGTTCAGACCCGTCTCGTCGGAGGTCATGGTCTTCACCTTAATGACTTCCGTTCCGTTATGATTCTTGATGATTCCCGTGATGATGCGATTAGCCTCATCCGCGTCGCGCGCCCAATGAACTCTGCCGCCGGCCCGCGCGCAGTTCTCTTCAAACCGCTCGAGGTAGAAATCGAGATGACGAAGCGTGTGCTCCTTTACTTCGTGAGCCGACGCGCGCAGTTGCTCCCAATCCGAAAGTTCCTCTACAACTCGCCCCCGCTTGCCGCGTATCACATCGGTTGCGTGACGGACGTTATGCCGCAGTTGCGTATCCCGAATCAGTTTCTTAGCGGCGCTCGGAAAATCGGCTGCTTCCGCCGCGTGTCCCACCCGAACGCTCATGTCGTCCTCTCCGCTTCCGTCGCGGCCAGAATCTCCGCGATGTGAACACACTTTACTCCCGTACGCTGACGGCTGAGCGCGCCGCCCATGTGCATCAGGCACGACGTGTCCACCGCCGTCACAATCTCCGCTTGAGTGCTCAACACGCACTGCAGCTTATCGGACAACATCGCCGCTGAAACTTCCGCGTTCTTTATTGCAAAAGTGCCCCCGAACCCGCAGCACTGTTCCGGCTCCGGCAATTCGATCAGCCTCAGTCCGCGCACAGCCCTTAGCAGCCGCGTAGGCTTATCTCCCACATGAAGCGACCGAAGCGAATGGCAGGAGGGATGAAGTGTGACCGTATGCGGAAAGAACGCTCCCACATCCGTCACCCCTAATTTGTCCACCAGCAACTCGGAAAATTCAAAGACCCGAGGCAGTACTTCATCCACGCGTCTCACAAGCGCCGCATCCCCCGTTTGCGTCGCCATCTTAGGGTAATGATCGCGAATCATCGCCACGCAGGAGGAGGACGGGACACAGATCACCTCCGCCTCCGCGAAGACTTCCAGAAAATGCTTCATCAACGGCAAAGCGTCTTTTTGATAACCCGTGTTGTAGTGCATTTGCCCGCAGCACGTTTGCGCGGAGCGAAACTCGACCCCATGTCCCAAGCGTTCTAAAACGGTCACTACCGCTTTGGCCGCCTCCGGAAACAACGTGTCGTTATAGCAAGTAACGAAAAAAGAGATGGTCAATCGTCAGGATAGAACATGTCTAAGTTTAGTAGTTCGGCGAATCGACGACTTTCAAAACGTGCAAATTTATCAGGCGCCTGCTGCGGCGGAACTCGAAAGTGCGGAAGCTTTTTGCAAACGGAGGTCGATTTCACTATCACTTAGATTGTAGTGACGAAGCAGATTCTTTGCCTCGTCCCTCGCCAGAGGATCTGAAGCGTGCAAAGGCGTGTCGGCGGCAGGTTCATTTCCAATGACAATGATGAACTTGTTCTCCGAACCCTGCGCTCTGTAGATTCCAACTCTGTCGAAGGCCATTCGATCGTCATGCTAACACGCAAACGGTTACAAAAAGGGCCAGCATAGACGTCTCGGGGGCTCGTACAGGCGGAGGTGTTCTTCTAATCTCCCAACAGTTCACCATAGCCCTTGAGCCAATCCACATTGTCACAGACGGCCTTCAATCCGGCGGTAATCGGAATGGCGAGAATCAAGCCGATACCGCCCCAAACCGCTCCCCAGAATAGCAGAGCGATGGTTACCACGAGAGGATTTAAACGTACCCGGCGGCCTATGATTTTTGCATAGAGAAAATTCATCGAAAGCACATGAAGGGCCGCCGTGAACAGTATTACCGTGAGCACGACCTTGAACTTAGCCGGAACGGCAACCGAAGCAATCACAGGAGGGATGATCGACAAGGGCAATCCTACATATGGCACAAGGCTGAAGAACCCGCTGACGGGTCCGGCGATCGCCCAGTAGGGCACTTCGAGAAAGAAAAACACGATTGCGCTCGCGCTGCTGACAAAAACCCAGAGCAGAAAATTTCCGAGCACGTAGGCGCGTGTGGAGTCTGCTATTCCTATCCAGGAGCGCTCGACTATATACCGCTTCTCGCCGTCAAACAAACGGAGCGTACTGTCACCGATACGGTCCCGCCAGCTCAGCATGAAATAGACAAGGAAAGGGATGAAGGATGCCATCACGATCACATGAAGGTAATGCGATAAGTAGCCGTAAAGAGTTGTGATTACCGGCTTAGGATCAGGCCGAATTCGAACCTCTTGTATCTGCGGTTGAGCGGGGGGTTGTGCCGGTAAGGGTAAGCCGGCCCTGCGCCGACGTGCTTTCATGGCTTCCTGCGGCTTCTGTTGTATCTGTTCCTGCTGCTGGCGCAAACTTTTCGGCACGATGTTTTCAATCGTGTGCTGCTCGATCTCGTCTAGCCTTCCATTCGCCTTATCTACAAGCTCGCTCAGCCGCGACGTGTAAGTGGGGAAATCTTCCGTCAACGTGGTCACCTGAGTCCAAATGAGCAGCCCAAGCAGATATATTGCCGCAAAGGCGATCCCAATCACGATAGGAGTAGCGGCTCCTCTCGGAACACGCAGCTTCATGACAAGCAGCACTGCGGGGTCGAGAATGAACGCAAAGACAGCGGAGATGATGAGCGTAACGAAAAAGTCCCGGCCGTAGTAGAGCAGGGCGACCGATGCGGTAAGGGCAATCAGCCCAGTGCCGAAATCGAGGAATTTAGGGGAACGCCGCGGGATGCTGAGTAGTGCCAAAGCGGAAGACAGCCTCGGTACAGGTTACTCTAGCATGGGGTTTGAAGCTTCTTTCAGTAAGCGCCGCACTCGTGCGCGGATTCCGGGGATGTGGATAATCGTTCCGGAGCGATGTGATAGGGATTCCGGTGCGATGTCAATAAGATTCCTGCCGGAAATGAACAAAGAATTCGTTCTGGTTCGGAATGGATATTCACATCCCCGGAATTGTTTTCTGAAAAGAGGTTCATCGAAGTAGGGCGGCGCTGGACAACAGCGGGTGTCCGCTTTTTCCACTGAAGGGTGGAGGGAGTTGATTGCCCCAGAAAAGGTTGTCTACGCTCAAGATTAAGGGTCACGTCTCCGGTTCGGGTTGGTCTCGGACAGGACCAGATCGCCCGCAATGGCCCGGCGAACTCAATGAGGCGATTGAAGAATTGATGGAACGCTTGAACGCGGCGTTTCCGCAAACGCGAAGGCACGCGGGCCTCTCTGTTCGAAAGCATCGACCGCCGCGCTCCTCAATCCTTACCAGCCCAGCATTATGTGTTAGCCGAATGGAAGACAGTAAGGGCCAATCGATTATCACGTTGAGATTGATCCGACTGTGCGTAGCGTGGTTGATTGTCCAGCGGTCGTTATCATGGCTGGGACTTCAAGCTGGACAACTGCGGGTTTTCGCCTTCGGTTCCGATCTCACTAATGCGCCTGCTATTTCGTTCCAGTTTTCGAGGGTAGCGGCGAGGCCCACAGCGGGGCGATATAACTTCAATCACACGGTGAACAGCAAATTGAAACCTGCGCCATCGACTCCGAATCGGAGATTTGTTCAGGTAAGTAGTAGTCCCAGGGGGAAACAACGCGTCCTACTCGGGTTAGCTTTCTGGCCCAGTAGAGCCACGAACAACTTCCCATACAACCAGGCTCGGCTACTTTGGTCATCATGTCTCGTAACATGGCCTAGTGTGCTGAGTTAGAGATTCGTTCACAAAGTCTTTGGATTTTGCCGAGGATAAGATCGGCATCCGCAGTCCAGACGAAAGGCTTCGGATGCTCGTTACTATATTCCAGATAGTCTTGGATGGC
>JALYVD010000194.1 GCA_030853405.1 Acidobacteriota bacterium
CCCGATTTCGTGGACACCATGGTAGCGACGACTTTTGGAACCATGGCTTACGACGCGTTAACGCAGAACAAGCACGGACTGATGGCATCGATCACGGAAGGCAAATTCGCTATGGTCACGATTCCAGATCCGAAGCTGGGACCGCGCAAAGTGGATGTGGAATCCATGTACAACACCGACCGCTACCGGCCCACTTATACGCACAAAGAAGGCCTGCCTTTGTTCCTGACGCGGGCTTGATAATGCCGCAAGAATCCAACCGGACTCAGTTTCCGGTTTCCGAAGTTTTTGAGGCGCAAGGACACCTGATCGACTCGCACATCATGGAGCGGATTTTCGACTCCGTGGTGGAATACGGCGGCCGGTTTGAAGTCGAACATTTCTCCATCGGCCGCACAAACAGCGATTCCTCTTCGCTGCGTCTCCGCGTGGAATCCTCCTCGCAAGAAGACATGGACGAGCTGATGGTCCAGTTGCTGGGCTTTGGCTGTACGGCGGTCGATTCGGGTGAAGCGGAAATCAAGGTCGCTGAGAAGGACTCTTGCGCTCCGGAAGATTTCTACTCCACGACCAACCAGAAAACTTTGGTGCGGCACAAAGGCCAGTGGCTCGAAGCCAGAAATCAGCGCATGGACGCAATGATTGTCGTTCGCGGCAATACCGCCACATGCCTACGACTTCGAGATATCAAAGCGGGCGACCCGGTGGTCACCGGCATGAAGGGCATCCGGGTTGTTCCTGAAGCGAAGGAGCGCGACCGCCATGCATTTGCTTTCATGAGCAACGAAATTTCGTCCGAGCGTCAGGTGGAGACAGCCGTCGCACAGACCGCGTCCATCATGCGGCAGGCGCGGGCGGACGGAAAGAGGATCGTTGCGGTGGCTGGTCCGGTTGTCGTTCATACCGGCGGATGCGCGGCCATGTCAAGCCTGGTGCGCAGTGGATGGATCGACGCTCTTCTCGCCGGGAATGCCCTTGCGGTCCACGACATCGAATCGGCTCTGCTGGGAACTTCACTCGGGGTTCGTACGTCCGATGGAAGGCTGGAGCAGCACGGTCATCGGAATCATATGCGCGCGATAAACGCCATCAATCATGCAGGCAGCATTCCCGAAGCTGTTCATTCGGGCCGTCTGACGACAGGCGTTATGTATGAGTGCGTTAAGGCGAAGGTGCCCTTCGTACTCGCCGGCAGTTTGCGGGATGACGGTCCGCTGCCGGGCACCATCACGGACATGAATTTGGCTCAGGACGCCTATGCCGAGCAGTTGCGGGATGCCGGTGTCGTCCTGTGCCTCAGTTCGATGCTGCATTCGATCGCGACCGGGAACATGTTGCCGGCTTGGGTGAAGATCGTGTGCGTCGATATCAACCCGGCCGTTCCTACCAAAGTCAGCGACCGCGGGACCGGACAGGCGATAGGCGTCGTCACCGATGTCGGCCTGTTCCTTGAAATGCTTGCCAGGAAATTAGAAGCGAAGTAATGAAGAAGAATAAAACCTACTCGGACGAACACGCGAGCGCCGGAGTTGACGCGGCTTTGCCCCAAATAGAAACGTGGCCCAATCAATTCGGCCAATACGAAATCGAAATCGAGATGCCGGAGTTTACTTCCGTCTGCCCCAAAACAGGGTTGCCGGACCACGGTACAATTCGGCTGGTCTACACGCCGTTCAAACAGTGTCTGGAACTGAAGTCGCTCAAGATGTACACGCTTGCCTATCGCAACCTGGGAATTTTTCAGGAAAATGTGGTAAACCGGTTCCTGGCCGATGTCGTCAAAGCCGCGGATCCGCTGGATGCGACCGTGGTGGGCGACTTCGCGGCGAGAGGTGGAATTTCGACGCGCGTAACTGCTACTTACGACCGCAAGGGAAAGGCAAAGTGATCGCGAGGTAATCGGGCGGGCACAATCGGTCCGAAGCTTAAAACTATGATCCGGGTCTTGCTCACACTGCTGCTCGCGATATCGCTTCGGGCTTCCGAATTCTACAACGGGCAAGCCGCGCGCGCTGTCCTCGGCCAATCTTCTTTCTCGTCGCGGGAACCGGGTGTTTCCGCGTCTGCCATGGCGCTAGTAAACTCGCATCTGTACGTCGCCGACAGCGCCGATCGTGTTCTGACCTTTGACTTGTCCAAAATACCCGGCGGCGCCGAGGAAGTTTCCGTCCGCTCTGGTCTGGCTTGCACGCTCTGTGGTTTTTCGCCGGTGGCGAGTGTAACGCAGCCCGTCGCTCCAGGATCGGCAACGGTCAGTGTAAAAGGAAAGACCGTCGCCGCCATCGATACGCGGAACCATCGCGTGCTCCTGTGGCGTGACGTCACCTCAGCCAGCGCCGCTCACGGACCGGACGTTGTGCTGCAAGCGTCGGACCCGCAGAGTGCGGTTCTTTCCGAATCAACGCTGATCGATCCTATTTCTATCGCGCTCGATGGTGTGCGGTTGTTTGTTGGCGACGCGGCCCTGCGGCGTGTGCTGGTATGGAAATCGCTCCCAACGGTTAACAACCAGCCCGCCGATGTAGTGCTCGGACAACGGGATTTCGTAGCACACGAAAAAGCGGACAGCCCGCGCGCCGATACGATCAGCCGACCGTCCGTCCTTGCCTCCGATGGAACGAACTTATTCGTCGGGGACTCGCTCGACAGGCGAATACTGGTGTTTAGTCCATCCGATTTACATCTGGCGAGCGACGCGGCCGTAAACGCGGCGACACTATCACCTGGGCCGCTTGCACCGGGAACGCTGGTTACTATTACAGGAAACGGACTCTCCGACCAGAGCGCGGCGGCTCCCGACGACGGTTCCGATCCGCTCCCCAATAAATTGGCGGGTGTCGAGGCGCTCTTCGATGGCATCCCACTTCCGCTGGTTGCCGTTTCGCCATCTGAAGTAAAAGCTCAGTTGCCTTACGTGTCTGCCAGCTTGACCTCCGCTAGCTTATATCTTCGAATCGAACACAACGGCGGCGGTGCGATCGTCACCAATCCCATCGCCTTGTCTCTTGTGCCTGCGAGCCCCGGCTTGTTCGCGTTCGGGGGCACTGAACCTCGACCGGGCATGTTACTTCACGCGAGTGGGCCTCCTGTAACCAGCGACGATCCAGCCGCCGCTGGAGAAGTGATAACAGTGTGGGCGAGCGGTCTGCATGTCATCGGCAGTGGCTCCGATCAAGCTCTTACGGCGGGTGTGCCGTACGCGGGCTCCAACGCCATCTTCGCTCAATTGCGCGCTTCCGTGAATGGTCAGGCCGCCGAAGTAGAGGACTTGAGTCTTCCGCGGTCTTCTATCGGGGTGTACCAGATTCGGATCGCGCTCCCTCCCACGGTGTCCGGCAATAGCGCCGCTCAGCTAGTCGTTACCCAAGATGGTCTTGCCAGTAACGCCATCACATTCCCGGTTAAAAGGTCATCGAATTTCTAAGATCGAATCTCTAAGATATGTCTCAACTCCGTTGGCATGCTTTACTCCAGCAATGGGTAGCTGTCTCAACCAATCGTCAGGACCGGCCGCAAATGCCGGCGAACTGGTGTCCGTTCGATCCAGGATCGGGCCGCGTTCCAGATCACTACGACGTCTATCTTTATCAGAACGATTTTCCGGCGTTCTCGCCTGATGCCGCGCCCTTTGATCCTCAACCTGGGCTGTTCGGAACGGCAGGTCCCCGGGGCGCGTGCGACGTGGTGTTGTACTCGCCGGAGCACACGCTTCCACCCTCCAAGCTTCCTCTTGAAAGCTGGCGCAAGGTTGTGAATGTATGGACGGAACGCACCCGCCAACATTCAGAGAACCCCGACATCGCCCTGCTCGCGGTGTTTGAGAACAGCGGCGAGGCCGTCGGCGTGACCATGCCACATCCTCACGGGCAAATCTATGCCATGCCGTTCATCAGCCCGAACGTGGAAAAAGAACTCGCTTCCGCGAAGCAGCACGCCGCCGCCAATGACGGGGAGTGCCTGTTCTGCCGTCTTCTTGAAGAAGAGCTGAAGAACGCCTCCAGGGTCGTTGCGTCGAATGAGTACTTCGTGGCGTTCGTTCCGTATGCCGCCCGCTTTCCCGCGGAAGTTTCTATCTATTCCCGGCGTCATGCCCGCACTCTATTGGATTTCAGCGAAGAGGAGCGCTTCAGTCTCGCCGAGATGATCAGCATCATACGCAAGAAGTACGACAATCTGTATGGCTTCCTGTTGCCCCTGATGATGGCCGTGAAGCAGGCTCCGCTCAAGGAGTTGGAAACGCCCTATCACTTCCATATACAATTTCTTCCGCTACAGCGAAGCCCAACGAAGCTGAAATACCTCGCTACTATCGAGACCGGGTTCGGGACATTTCTGGCCGATACACAACCCGAAGAAATGGCTAACAGTTTGCGAAACTCTGAGCCGGCCACCTCCGCTTACTCGGGCACGTAGGGCTTGTAGCGGTTCTGGACCAATACCTCGCGGGCTTTTTCGACGGCTTCCTCTTGCACATAGAAGAACGCGCCGGTAAGGTCTCGCCGCATTATAATGCCACCGGTGTAAGTTCCGGTTTCCACGGCATACTCGATTCCAGCGTCGGTAAACAGGCCCTCAAGCTTAAGCGCATCCCGGAGACGCCGCGCCATGTAGACGAGTGTGAGTTCGGCATCGTCGAAAAACTCAGGTTCACGCCGCATGTGGTCTCATGCTACTATGCACGCGTGAAGAAGACGATTTGTCTAGCGGGCGTCATACTGCTGAGTGCGTGCTCCGCGCCGCCCCCGCCCCCGATTCCCTCACTGACTCCGGAGCAGGCGGCAGGACTCTTGCATTTCAACAACAGAGCCTCGAACTGGCTGATCTATGTCAAAAAGCAGAATCCGGCATGTGGCTATAAGCTGGATCTGCCCGATCAATCCACACATCCGACCGAGGTCGATATGTCCCACATTGTTTGGTGCGGTAGCGCCGCCAGCCCGAAGGAGTTCGACGCAAGCGTCGTTTTCGTCTACGACAAAGCAGCCGGGAAGTGGACGGTTAGTCGCTTTTCTAGCTAATCCCGGCGCCTCGCACCAGGACTTGTTCAATGCTCGACCAGTCCAAGTCCTGCTGGCCGTGCTCTATCGCGGACACGAAATGGTCCCGCAGAAGGTCCGCCAAGGGCATAGGCGAATGTACTTCTTGCGCTAGTTCCCGGACCAGGCGAACGTCTTTCGCTCCGAGGCGCAGCGCGAATCCAGCCGGTTCGAACTTGCGGTCCGCGACTGTAGCGCCGTAGCTCTTGTACACGGGCGACTGGAACAGCTCGTTTACGATGTCGAGGAAAAGATGGTGATCCAGTCCAGCGGCGCGGAGCGTCGTGAAGGCTTCACTGAGCGTTTCCAGAAGGCTCGCGATCATAAAATTCCCGCAGAGCTTCATCGCGTTGGCCTGCCATGGCTCTGGACCCACGTTGAAGGTGTGGCGTCCGATGGCGTCGAAG
>JALYVD010000210.1 GCA_030853405.1 Acidobacteriota bacterium
GGATAGGGAAGCGGGCGAACCATCACGGAATCGACGATGCTGAACACTGTGGTATTCGCGCCGATGCAAACTGCCAGCGTCGATAATGCAACTAGCGTAAGAACCGAGTCCCTTCGCAGGCCGCGAACCGCGTAACGAAAGTCCTGGAGAAAGTTATCGATGAAATTGATGCGCCGCGCGTCCCGGCAGTTTTCTTTTGTGAGTTCGATACCTCCGAAATCCCGGCGCGCTTTCGTCCGAGCTTCCTGCACACTCATTCCAGCGGCGACGTGCTTGCGGATTTGCAGTTCAAGATGCGTCTGGAGTTCCTCATCCAGTTCCGCTTCTACATGGTCTCGCCGGAAAATCGCCTTGAAGCGTAAGAAGAAATCGTTGAGGGTCATTTCAGGCCTCCTCAAGCACGCGGCCGATAGCGGCCGATAGCCGGACCCAATCGCTGGTTTCCGACTCCAACTGTTTTCGCCCAGTGGCCGTGAGTTTATAAAACCGCGCTCGCCGCCCTAGTTCCGAAATTCCCCACTCGGCCTTGATCCAGCCCTGGTGTTCAAGCCGGTGAAGCGCCGGGTACAGCGAACCCTGATTCACCTGTAATACGTCGTGAGAGATCTGCTGAATGCGCTCTGAGATGGCCCAGCCGTGCATTGTGCCGGGTTGGAGGGTCCGCAGAATTAGAAGGTCAAGCGTTCCCTGGAGGAGATCAAGTCTTGATTCGCTAGGCATAAGTGTCGGCTGTCTACAACATACATCCCGTAGTGTCGGATGTCAACACCAACGGCGCCCTATCCGCACATCTATAAAATGCCTACATGCGTAACGATGATGAAGGCGGATATGCGAGCGAGGCATGGACGCGCCGAAGTTTCCTGAAACGCTCACCAGTCGCTGGTGCGTTTCCTGCGCTGGCTGAAGGAGCTGTCCAGAGCGATCCTTCCAGGCCGAACGTAATTCTTATCATTTCCGATCAGTTCCGCTGGGACTGCCTGGGTGCAAATGGGCTCAATCCGCTGAACCTAACGCCGCATCTGGACGCCATGGCGGGGGAAGGCGTGAATTTCACGAACGCCATTACGAATCAACCAGTCTGCGCACCTTCGCGAGCCTGCCTGTTCACAAGTCTTTACACCAACAGACATGGTGTGTGGCGCAACGCGATCGCTCTTTCACTGCAAGCGCTGACGCTGGCGAAAGTATTCCGTCAAGCGGGCTACACGGCGAACTATATTGGTAAGTGGCACCTCGGTTTGCCTGGGGTTCCCGGCGCGGTAGCTCCCGAATACCGCGGAGGGTTCGATGACTTCTGGGAAGGCTGTAACGAACTGGAACTCACATCGCATCCCTACGAGGGCACTATCTGGGATGGTGACGGCCGGCCGATCCCGTTCAAAGACGAATATCGCGTGGACTTTCTTACCGGACGAGTGGCGCGGTTTTTACGGGAGAAGGCGCACTCTCCATTTTTTCTCGTGGTCTCCTATCTTGAGCCACATTTTCAAAACGATTGCAACTGTTTCGTCGCACCGGCTGGTTATGCGCAGAAATATAAAAACCCGTTTGTGCCGGGCGATTTGAAATTCTTTCCCGGCGATTGGCAATCGTCATTGCCTGACTACTATGGCTGTATCGCGCGGGTTGACGAAAACGTAGGCGCCCTGCGGGAACAGATTACGCAACTGGGGCTCGCGGATCGCACAATTATTGCGTTTGTTAGTGATCACGGGTGCCACTTTCGTACCCGCAATGCGGAATACAAGCGTAGCGGCCACGAGTCTTCCATCCATGTCCCGCTAGTAATGACGGGACCGCGATTGCGCCGTTCGCTGACGGTTAAAGAGTTAGTAAGTCAAATAGACGTAGGGCCAACGCTGCTCGGTGCGTGCGGCATCAAAGCGCCGGCGTCGTTTCAGGGCCGCAGCGCCATGCCCGTTGTGGAGCGCTCTTCCGAAGCGTGGCCGAACGAGGTGCTGATTCAGATTAGCGAATCGATGACGGGCCGTGCGCTGCGGACGCCGGAATGGTCGTATGTGGTTGCCGACATGGGCGGCGGCTCACGAGCATCTGCACAGGTTTATGAGGAATATCAACTTTATAATCTGTTGGCCGATCCGCATCAATTATTGAATCTTGCTGGACGGGTTGAAACACGGGAGATCTCCGGGATTTTGAGGCATCGTCTTCAGGCCCGGCTACAGGAAGCGGGCGAACAGGTTCCCGAGATCAAGCCAAAGAAACTGTATCCGTAGCGTACTGGCAGGCGGCTTTCCGAGCCGTGCGCGCAAGCAAGCGGTTCCGCCTATTTCCAAAAATTGCCGTTCCGGCGCGGATGGGATAAGCTAGCGGCTAACCCCCACATTGGAGAAAAGATGAACGCACAGGAAACTCTCGAGTTCGCGAGAAAGAACGATGCCCGCCAAATCGATCTGCGATTCACCGATCTGCCCGGGATTAATCAGCACATCTCGTATCCGATCAACATGCTCGACGAGAGTTCGTTTGAAGACGGATTTGGAATAGACGGTTCAAGCATTCGCGGTTGGGCTGCCATCAACGAGAGCGATATGCTCATCATTCCCGATCCTTCGACAGCCTTCCTGGACCCCTTTGCGGAAACACGCACCCTCGTGATGCTGGCCGATATCATCGATCCCATCACGCGCCAGCACTACGACCGCGACCCACGCTGGATTGCGAAAAAGGCGGAGCTTTACCTGAAGAACAGCGGCCTCGCGGACACCGCGTATTTCGGCGCCGAAGCCGAGTTCTTTATCTTCGACAACATCCGCTTCGATCAGAACGTGCATAGCGCGTTCTACTTTATCGACGCCGAAGAAGGCCGCTGGAACTCGGGCAGGGAAGAGAACAACCTAGGCTACCGGCCGCGTTATAAAGAGGGCTATTTCCCTGTTCCGCCAACGGATCATTATCAGGATCTACGCAGCGAAATGGTCGCAACCATGCTCGAATGCGGCCTCAACATCGAGTGCCATCACCACGAAGTTGCAACCGGCGGTCAGTGCGAAATCGATCAGCGCTTCGACACGCTGGTGAAGTCCGCGGACAACATGATGCTATACAAATACATCGTGCGTAACGTTGCCTATCAGTACGATAAGACGGTCACGTTCATGCCGAAGCCCCTGTTCGGCGATAACGGCAGCGGAATGCACACGCACCAAAGTCTGTGGATTGACGGCAAGCCGCTGTTTGCGGGCGACAACTACGCCGGGTTGAGCCAGATGGCGCTCTGGTACATTGGAGGCCTGCTGAGACACGCGCGCGCCCTTTCAGCGATCATCGCTCCCACCACGAACAGCTATAAGCGGCTGGTGCCCGGGTACGAAGCGCCTGTGAATCTGGCGTACTCCCGGCGCAATCGTTCGGCGGCCGTGCGTATCCCGATGTACTCGAACAGCCCTAAGGCAAAGCGCGTCGAATTCCGCCCGCCCGATCCCGCTTCGAATCCCTATCTGGCCTTCGCCGCGATGATGATGGCCGGTCTTGACGGAATCATCAACAAGGCCGACCCGGGCGAGCCGCTCGATAAAGATATCTACGATCTGTCACCGGAGGAACTGAAGAAGGTCCCTTCCATGCCGGGTTCCCTCGATGAAGCGCTGACGTGCCTTGAAGAAGATCATGGATTCTTGACCAAAGGCGACGTGTTTTCGGAAGAACTGATTGAGACTTTCATCTCCTATAAGCGCAAGGCTGAAGCCGAAGCGGTCCGGTTGAGACCTCACCCCTACGAATTTGCACTGTATTACGATATTTAGATTCGAAGTAGGCCCGCTGCTGCTAAGGAGTAGGCCTATAACTCCCCAATATTTTCAAGAAATGCGTTAGCTCGGCCAGATTAGCCAGAGCGTTCTTCACGCCTTGGTCTTGTATTGACCCGGCGACATCGACATAGAACACGTATTCCCAAGGCTTCCCGCGAAGGGGCCGCGATTCAACTTTTGTCAAATTGAGATCGCGAAGAGCGAAGCACGCCATTGCTTTGAAAAGCGCTCCAGGCGCATTTTGCGTTGAAAACACAATTGAGGTTTTCGGATCTCCTTTCGCTTGCGGCGTGCGGGCCGTCTGTTTCGATAACAGAAAAAAACGGGTGAAGTTTTGGACATCGTCCTCTATATCTCGCCTTTGAATGACTCCTTCATAAATGCTTGCCGCGGTCTCGGACGCGATAGCCGCGGAATTCAGAGGCTTCTCCTGACGCAGCATTTTGACGCTGCCCGCTGTGTCGTAGAAAGGAACGGGCTCAATCGCCTTATGCTTCCGAAAAAAGCTGCGGCATTGATTTAGCGCGACTGGATGCGAAAATACTCTGCGTATGTCGCGAAAACGGACGCCGGGCATCGTGATCAATTGGTGCGAAATACGAAGGCTGGTTTCCCCAACCACGGGGAACCCGTACTCAAGCAGGTGATCGTAGTTTTCATGCACGCTTCCGTGGAGCGTGTTTTCAATAGGAACAACCGCCAACGCCGCGGCGTCTGATTTAACTGCCTCGAAGACATCGCGGAAAGAAGTGCATGGAATCGGGTTTATGCGAAGTCCGAGCAGCTTTTGCGCGGCGGCGTGGCTAAAAGCCCCTAGTTCTCCCTGGAACGCAAACGAGGTATCTTGTCGTCTTGCCATTTTTTTGGTCGTTGAATTCTAGTATCTCCGATATATAATCGTGTCGGGCTTGTGTGTTCCGGAATTTGTTCCGAAAACAGAACGGACGAATTCTGTACGCACGCAAGCGTTGAGGCGAGAGAAGATGCGAGAGCCAGGCCAACGACTAAGACGCGAGCGCGAACGCCTACGCTTGAAATACAGAGATGTCGAAGAGTCCAGCCATCGCATCGCGGTAAAGCACGGCAGCGACGAATTTGCGGTGTGTTTGAGCCGCCTTGCCGACATCGAAAATAAAGGCACGGTACCTTCCATTTACCGAATCTACTCGCTGTGCGCCATTTACGGTTTGGATATGAAAACCGTGCTTCTCTGGTACGGCATCGATCTGGGGCAGTTAGCATTCGATGCCGCCAAGGCTCCTCATAGCCGTACTCATCCGCTACAAGCCGGGCTAGCGGATGACGCACAGATAGAACTCCCGCAACTTCCACATACTCTGGAGTTGCGAAAAACTTCCTATCTCGGGAGGCAAATTCAAAAGTGGGGCAAACTGCCGCTGTCGCTCTTGAAGGCTCTAGAGATTGAAAAGCACCGCTATGCGTTTATCGGAACAGACGATTGGTCTATGTATCCGATTCTAGCGCCAGGCTCCTTCATCCAGATTGACGAGCGAAAGCGCAAAATCGTCAATAAGGGATGGACACACGAGATGGAGCGGCCGATTTATCTTATTGAACACCGGACCGGGTATCGGTGCGGTTGGTGTACCGAACGCGCGGGAATGCTAATTCTGCAATCGCCGCCGTCGTCGGAAAACGCGCCCGAAGTTTTTCGCTATCCCGGCGAACTTGATGTTTTGGGTCAGGTGGTTGGCCTGGCTATGCGGCTTGATCTGGCGAAGCGACGCCATACACGTTCTTGAGCAAGCCCAGAATGGCTTCGAAGTCGGAGATATGCTTTTGGCGTTCCGGCCCCTGAAAAGAACCGGGAACGAGATTCTTGTAGGGAGTCAGCCGCAGCCAAGTGTCGATCATTTCCATTTTGTCGGGCCGCCCGGTGCTGGCG
>JALYVD010000211.1 GCA_030853405.1 Acidobacteriota bacterium
CTCCAAAGACGCGCCGAGATAGCCTGCACATTCGCCTTGGGATTGGAGTGGGTTGCGTTCAGAACCACGAATGTTGGCAAGTCCTGATTCATGCTGCCTAAACCGTAAGAAAGCCAAGAGCCGATGCAAGGTTTGCCCGCGATCATGAAACCGGTTTGCAAGAACGTCACTGCCGGTTCGTGATTGATTGCGTCGGTATGCATCGAGCGGATGACGGCGATGTCGTCCGTCATTTTCGCGGTGTAGGGAAACAGTTCGGACACCCATGTACCGCTTTTTCCATGCTGTCCGAACTTGAAAATGGAGGGAGCGATGGGAAACCGCGTCTGTCCGGACGTCATTGTGGTCAAGCGCTGCCCCTGCCGGACGCTCTCCGGCAGATCCTTGTCGAACCACTTAGCCATGTCGGGTTTGTAATCGAAGGTCTCCAATTGCGGAGGCGCTCCGAGCATGTGCAGATAGATGGCGCGTTTCGCTTTAGGTGCGAAATGGGGTACTCCCGGCAAGCCGCCGATAGCTTTTTTCGTGTTACTGGCACGCGAGTTCTCGGCCAGTAGAGAGAAAAGCGCCAGACTGCCGAGTCCGCGCGCTCCACGGGCAAGAATCTGCCGCCGCGTTTCTACAAGCAGCGCTTTATCGGATGGATCCACAAACTTCTCCTCGCTGTTACTTCACTAGTACTTCGTCAAGATTCATCAACTCATTTGCGACCATCGTCATGGCGGCAAACTCTGCCTTAGGCAGGCTCGGATTGGACGCGGACTCACCCACGCTTAGCAACTTCGCTGCGTCTTGAGGGCTTGATTCGTAGTAGGAAAGGTAATCCTTGTAGGATTGCGAGACGACCGCAAGCTCCTTCGGCTGCAGATCGCGTGCTAACAGGCGAGTGGCCATGAAATCGACCTGGCCGTTGAACTTATCCCGCGAAGAGAGCAACGCATTTTGAGCCAACGTTCGCGCCGCTTCAACGAACTGCGGGCCGTTCATGGTGACAAGCGCTTGCAGAGGCGTATTGGTGCGCTCGCGCCTGACTACGCACGTTTCTCGTGAGGGAGCGTTGAAAATGTCCATGGACGCCGGTGGCGCGCTACGCTTCCAAAACGTATACATGCTTCGGCGGTAGAGGCTTGGACCGCTATCGCGAGTGTAGATACGGGTGTTACTGACATCCATGGCCACCGTTTCCCAGATATTCATGGGCTGATACGGCTTGACGCTGGGACCACCAATGGCGGGCTGTAACAAGCCACTCGCCGCAAGCGCGCAATCTCTGACCATTTCGCCATCCATACGGAAGCGCGGGCCTCGTGAGAGTAAACGATCATCAGGATCGCGTTGCAGTTTATCCTCCGTCGCAGCAGAGGATTGACGGTATGTGGCGGACGTGACAATCAGCCGGTATAGGCCTTTGACATCCCAATGGGAATCGCGGAAATTGACCGCGAGCCAGTCGAGCAATTCAGGATGCGACGGCGGTTCGCCTTGCGAACCAAAGTCTTCGACGGTCTTCACCAGCCCGGTTCCGAACACTTCTTGCCAGCAACGATTAACGGTAACTCGCGCGGTGAGCGGGTTGGAAGGATCGACAAGCCACTCTGCGAGTCCCAAACGATTGCGCGGTAAAGATTGCGCCATCGGAGGCAGGACGGCAAGAACGCCGGGAGTGACCTCGTCCTTCGGCACGTCATACAGGCCTCTATAGAGAACGTGCGCAATCGGTTTTGCGTCGGTGCGCTCCTGCATTACGAAAGTCGTTGCACCGCGGCGTGCGATGGCGGTCCGTTCAGCATCGGCCAGTAGGAGTTGCGCTTCCGTTTTTCGATTGGCATGATCGACCCGGCGCTCATAGAAGGTCCGAAGCGCGTGCCGTTCTGTGTCAGAGAGAGCGGCCGGCGTTTTCTTGGATGCTCCTTCAATAGTGCTTGCCAGATAGAGAAGCTCCGCGCCTTGCTCATCGACAGCTTGATTCAGGATGCGGAAGCCTCCGATGCGGCCACCGGCGAAGTGCTGTTTGTTGTAATTGCCGATCAGCAGAGGCGCCGAAGATTGAATCGAACTTTTCAGCGGATGAGTGTCGTCGCCGGTTCCGAAGGTGGGTATCTTGCGGCCGTTGACATAGAGAGCCAGGCCTTTTCTATCGCGGCCACCGTCGTAGGTGAACGTGAGGTGATACCACGTCTCGGGCTTAAATTTATAGCCGGGCCCTGGCCGCGCGCTCAGATATTTTCCGTCGTCACCCACCAGCCGGAGCGCGGGAGCGAGATCGCTCAGACCAAAATTCCCGCTGTTCAGTTCTAGAATCCAACCACGCTTTTTAGCAGAATCGAATTGGCTTGCGATTACCGAACTGTCCTTGTCTTTCGAAATGGAAACCCAAGCGGAAATCGTGAACGGTTTGCCGGTGTCTATCTCCGGCGCACTCGGGAGTGGGAGCGAACTGTCTTTGCCGAACAGAAGAGCCTTCCGCGGCGAGGCGACTCCGTCCACGAGAGTTACTCCGGCGGGGAGCGTTACAGGCACGGAATTCTTATGGTCTAAAACTTCGATGGATTCGCCCAATTTGAGATCGACTATGCGGGACGAGTCGTCATAAAGACTGGCCTTCGAACGGCTGGAAGATTTCAGCCATTTGTCGAATTTGCGGTTGGGAGCGTGTTCGCTCTGTTCGAGTACCTGATGCAACTGGGCTTGCAACGCGTTCAGTTCCTGCCATCTGGCCCGGTCCTCGGCACGAGGCACTAACACGATGGGCGGAGTATCGGGAATGTTGCCATCCAGCGGATTCTGAGTCGTGTTGCGGAAGAAGGCGGTGAGCGAATAATATTCCTTCTGCGAGATCGGGTCGAATTTGTGATCGTGGCAGGTTGCGCATCCAACGGTTAGCCCCATCCATACGGTGCCCATTGTGTCGGCGCGATCCTTGGCATAGATTGCGGCAACCTCGGCCGGGATCGCTCCACCTTCGTCAGTCGTGACATTACAGCGCTGGAAGCCCGAGGCAATCTTCTGTTCCAGAGTAGCTTTGGGTAGCAGATCGCCGCCGAGTTGCTCGATTGTAAACTGATCGAACGGCATGTTGCGATTGAACGCCTGGATTACCCAATCGCGATAGGGCCACATCTCACGGTAATTGTCGATATGCAGGCCCTGCGTGTCGGCGTATCTAGCCGCATCGAGCCAATAGCGTGCGCGATGCTCTCCGTAATGCGGTGAGGCGAGCAAACGATCTACCACTTTTTCATAGGCGTTTGGTGAGCGGTCTTGCAGGTAGGATTCGACCTCGGCGGGAGTGGGCGGCAGGCCCGTCAAGTCAAGGGTGACGCGGCGAATCAGAGCGCGGCGGTCCGCCTCGGGTGCTGGTGCCAAACCGTTGGTTTCCAGTTTGGCGAGGACAAACCGGTCGATTGGATTTTTGGCCCACTGCGTGTTCTTGTTTTCCGGCAACGGGGGATTCACAGGGGGGATAAAGGCCCAGTGCTGTTTCCATTGCGCGCCCTGCTCGATCCAACGGCGTAACGTTTCCTTTTGCACGTCCGTGAGAGTCTTATGCGCGAACACGGGCGGCATTCTAAAGCCGGGATTATCGGAGAAAATCCGCTTAATTAACAGGCTTTCGCCGGGCTTGCCGGGAACAATGACCGTACCATTCTTACGGACGGCGTAGGCGCCTTCCCGAATGTCCAGCCGAAGATTTGCCATACGGGTTCCCTTATCCGGGCCGTGGCACAGGAAGCAATTATCCGAGAGAATCGGTCGCACTTGCCGCTGAAAATCGACGATTGGCGCGGGAACGGCGGGAGTTTGCGCGGCAACGACGAGGCAGGTCAGCAATGCGCCGGATAGGATGAAGACAGGCCGACTTGGGCCGCGCAGCATTATATTTCTCCTTGGGGCTATTGCGATTAGCTTATACGAACCGAAGTGACGGCGCCGATTTATTCGAGTGTTAGTTGATTGCCGCACATGTCCGATCTTGGAGGGTATAAAACGGTAGAGGTACAGAAGGAGGCGCAAGAAGATGGACGAGAAGAATAAAAACATACAGCCGAACGGCAATTCCTCGGAGAATGAACAGCCAAACAGACCGGATATTCTGACGACGCGTCAGGGACACCCGGTCTACGACAACCAGAACATGAGAACAGTCGGCTCTCGCGGGCCGACGACGCTTGAGAACTATCAATTTATAGAGAAGATTACGCATTTCGACCGCGAGCGCGTTCCGGAGCGCGTGGTTCACGCGAGAGGGGCCGGCGCACATGGATATTTCGAAGCCTACGGCAAGGTTGGAGACGAACCCGTAAGCAAGTACACACGGGCAAAACTGTTTCAGGAGAAAGGAAAACGAACGCCGCTATTGGTGCGATTTTCCACCGTTGCCGGAGGAACCGGGTCGCCGGAGACGCTGCGCGATCCGCGCGGGTTCGCAGTGAAGTTCTACACCGAAGATGGCAATTGGGATCTGGTGGGAAACAACCTGAAAATCTTTTTCATACGCGATGCGATCAAATTCCCGGATTTGATTCATTCGCAGAAGCCCGATCCGGTCACTAATATTCAAGACCCGAAGCGGGTATTCGATTTTTTTAGCAACTCGCCAGAAACCATCCACATGGTGACTTGGGTATTTAGCCCGTGGGGCATCCCCGCAAATTACCGGCAGATGGAAGGCTCCGGCGTAAACACGTATAAGTGGTACAACACGGAAGGCCAAGGTGTTCTGGTGAAGTATCACTGGGTCCCAAAGCAGCACGTCCGTGGTTTAACGCAGGCGCAAGCAAACGAGATTCAAGCGAAGGACCACAATCACGCAACGCGCGATTTGTATGAGGCGATTGAGCGCGGCGATTACCCGGAATGGGAATTCTGCGTTCAGATCATGTCCGACGATGAGCATCCGGAGTTGGATTTCGATCCACTGGACGACACCAAAGTTTGGCCGCAAGATAAGGTCCCTTATCTGCCGGTTGGACGCATGGTGCTGGACAGGAATCCCGCGAACTATTTCGCCGAAGTAGAGCAAGCGGCGTTTGGCACGGGCGTTCTGGTGGACGGACTGGATTTCTCGGATGACAAGATGCTGCAAGGGCGCACGCTGTCGTACTCGGATACTCAGCGCTACCGCGTAGGACCGAACTACCTGCAACTGCCGGTGAACAGGCCGACGTGCCACGTCGCTACGAATCAGCGCGACGGATCGATGAGCCATCAAGTAGATTACGGTCCCAATCCGCATATCAACTATGAGCCGAGTTCTTTAGGTGGGTTGAAGGAAGCGGCGAAGACGGGTAAAGATCACACGCCCTACGTGCAGGGTCCGCTAGTGCGTCAGAGCATCGAGCGTGAAAACAATTTTGGACAGGCTGGCGAGCTGTACCGGTCCTTTAAGGATTGGGAGCGCGATGAGCTTGTTAACAATCTTGGAGGAGCGTTGAGCCACTGTACGAAAGAGATCCAGGACAAAATGCTGAACATGCTGCGGCAGTGCGATGAGGACTACGGCCGCAGGGTAGAAGAAAGCATGAAAAAGCATTCCGCCATGATGATGGAGAAAAAAAGCGGCATGCAGCAGGAGCCTGCGGGAAAGGAGTAAAGCCATTCCTATGAAGTGCGGCGATCTATCAGCAAGATCGCCGTGCTTGACTCAGGACCTTGCGAAGCTGCCGGAGCGGCGTCCGGGGCCGGGGGGTGGTGGCGGAGGGGGTTCCTCCACAACGACCTTCTTGGGACGGGCATCCAGCTTTGCCGCGATGAGTTGCTGATGAAGTTTGGCGAATTTAGGGGTACCGGGCTGGCCGCCTTTTTCGATGACGTCCTTTTCGGTGACTTCCTGGGCAAGCGGCAGATATTTTTGTAAGTAGTTCTTGATACGGTCGAGAACGATGCGGTGGCCGGAGCGCATTAGCAGAAAGATCAGGATCTCTCCAGGCACTTTCGACAACATGTTGTAAAGCGCTGAGGGCCGGTTGATCTTCGCCGCAGCGAGTTCCTTCTCTACTTTTCCAGCCTTGCCTTCGAGCTTACTTGCGGCCTCGATCTCGGCCTTCTCCAGGCCCAGATTCTGCACGATTTGACTTCGTTCCCGAGGAGTTAACTTCTCAAAAAACAGGAAGAGAAACAACGAATACGAATCGATCGGCGGCGTCGAGCCGAAAGGCAGCGACTGCCGTATTTTCTGCAGCTTCTGAAATCCCGCCAAATTGAGTTTGGCTCCGGTGAGAGCGGGTGAGATCAGGCCTAAGAGCTTTTGTTCGTCGAGCGCCTTAAGTATGTCGCCAGCGAGACCGTCCGCCGCAATCTGGCGCAGTTCATGTGCCAGCGCCGACGCCGCAATCTTAGATTCGAGTTTTGCTTCGCGCACATTCCCGTACTGCGAGAGTGTCCGCTCACTCACCGTAAACGCTAATCGGGTTTTCAGCCGGATCATCCTAAGAATGCGCGATGGGTCGTCGTATAGCGTGTGGTTGTTAATGGCGCGCAGTTCTTTCGAGGCGAGATCGCCAAGCCCGTTTTCAGGGTCGAGAAGCAGCCCTCGCGAAGCTTTGCCCAGCGATAGAGCGATTGCGTCAACGGTGAAATCGCGGCAGCGTAAATCGTCATGGATGGTTGCGGGCTGAACGTGCGGCTTGGCGCCCGGTTTCGGATATTTTTCCTGGCGCGCCATGGAAACGCTCGCGGTTACGTTTCCGGGGAACAGTAATTCCACCGACTTCCGCACATCATCTACAGACAACACTTCGGCATCCGCTTTTTCCGCCAGTGCTTTGGCAAATTTGACGGCTGGCCCTTCGACGGTGAAATCGAGGTCGCGGATCGCGAAGCCACCCATCATGTCGCGCATGGCTCCGCCGGTGAGAAAAAGATTCAGGTTGGCCTGTTCGGCAGCATCGCGAACTTCCGTCACCACTTTGCTCTGTTCGCCGGTTAAATGGCTGTCGAGCATGAACATATAGTCGCTCATAAGCTGCTTACGCTCCTGGTCCGGACGTGGGCCGGGTTAGTTTGCCCGTTTTGCGGGTCGCCCGTGGATGATGCTGGTCCACGGTCTGCCGCAGTCGCGAGCGCATCACGTGTGTATAGATTTGGGTCGTCCCGATATCCACATGCCCCAGCATGGTTTGTACACTGCGGAGGTCCGCTCCACCCTCAAGCAAGTGGGTGGCGAACGAATGACGAAGAACGTGCGGGCTTACGGGCCTGAATATGCCGGCTGATTTGCCGTGCCCACGAAGTAGTTTCCAGAAGCCTTGCCGGGTCATCGCGGTACCACGCGCCGTGATGAACAAGTATTGGCTTACCCGGCCCTTCAGCAAACTGGGACGCTGTTCTGTAATGTATCTTTCTACCGATGCAAGCGCCGAACGGCCGACGGGGATCAGTCGCTGCTTGTTACCTTTGCCAATCACTCGTATCACGCCTGCCGGAGCGTCGAGATCCGAAATACGAACGTGAATTAGTTCACTGACACGAAGGCCGGCGGCGTAGAGCAGGTCGAGCATGGCACGGTCGCGCAGTCCGGTTGCGGCGTTTTCGTCTGGAGATTGCAGAAGATGGTCAACGGTCTCTTCATCCAGGTACTTAGGAAGGGACGAACCGATTTGAGGCGCCGCCAGGAGTTCGACTGGATTCGCCGCAATTTCGCCTTCTTCCAGCAGAAATCCGAAAAATCCGCGCAGGGTGGTCACCTGTCTCGCAATCGAACGGTTGGAAAGGCCGGTTGCCCGAAGACGATCCAGATAGGTTCGCAATTGGTCCAGGGTGACATCCGATAAAGAGCCGCCGTTCAGGAATGCGCCAAATTGGCGGAGATCTCTGCGATAGGAGACTTGGCTGTTTGGCGCTAGACCTTTCTCGGCCCGGCAGAAATGGAGGTAGGATCGCGAATTTTGCTCGAATGGCGTCGTCCCCCTCATTTGTGCCAATGATACAATATCCCCGAAATTGTTTGAAACAAAGTTATATTTAATATTGCTGCCCTAGCCTCCTACGGTGAAACGTGTGATTCTCTACCGGTTCGATCAAAAGCCCGTCGAGGCGATTGTGAGCCCCGGCTCCTATCTTGGCGAGAATCATATTGAACTGATCACGGTGGGCGGCAATCTGCAAATTGCTCCTTATGGCGAGGTTAAGGCCTTGTGTTTCGCTTCCGAACCGGGCCGCGACGATCTTTTCAGCGAGCATAATATGTTCGAACGACGCCCCAAGGCGCCTGGGCTATGGACCAGATTCACGCTCCGGGACGGCGACAAATTGGACGGTATTTTGCCGCATAACCTGCTGGATTGGCCGGCTTCCGGATATCTGATAACGCCGCCACGGGCTGGCGCGAACCGCCAAGTGGTCTTTATTCCGCGCGCGGCCCTAAGCGGGACCGAATTGCGGGGCGTGGTAGGGGTTTCCGCAGTTTCCGAAGGCATCCGCAGGAGGGTGAATCGGAGCGAGAACCAGCTTACAATTTTTGACCGATAGGTCCGGCGGTTGCACTTCTGGTCTGGTTCGGTTGCAAGTTGTAGGACCAGAGCCGCTGCCAGCAGAGGCCAATGCCGTTGGAACTAGCCCACAGCCCAACGATTTCCTCAACCGCAAACCGCCTAGTTACGTGGAACGAGCGCCATAGGATCTCCGCTTCCTGCTGCACCGAACCGACGGTTGCATCGGGAACGGGGCCACCGAGGGTCAGATGAGGGTGAAATTCAAACGGCTCCTTGTAGTGAAGATCTCCGGAATTGAGCGCTTGATGCAGGTCGCGAACGGTCTCGCCGCCATCGGTGAGATCGAGGTAGAGGACCTTCGTCTCGGGAAACTTGCGAACGGCGCTCAATTCCACATCAAATGCGGAGAACCGGTTTAGAACAGATTGAGCATGCCGGGATGCGGCGTGAATCGTGACCGCCAGAGGACGGGGAGGCAACAGAGTGATGTGGGCCTGCGGAAACTCGGCGCCTGGCAAGGACTGCCTGAGTTGGTCCAGGAAAGGGCCAAGCGGCTCGGGGACGTAGCTCACCAGGGCGAAAAATCCCCCAAACGGGGTTTTTATATCAGGGAAATTCACGATTTCCGAATAACTATATCGGATTTTAGCTTACAGAAGGAGAATTTATATTCTCAATCGCCGGTTCGTAAGGGTGCGCGGAGGGAATCGGATCGGGCTTGGGCTCCGGAACAAACCATTGTGCCGGTTCAAAACCGATATATTTTGCGATCTGCAACGACGAGGCCGAGCCATCCTCGGCAAGGCTTTCGAGCAAATCGCCGGGCCATAGCGGAGATTCGCCGGCGGCGAGAAGCTTCCACAAAGCATAGGGCGATGCGGCTTCCCGTTCTTCGGCGGCATCGTAATCTCGCGGCTTTACAATAGCTACGCCGCCGGTGTGAGCCGCCCAACGGAAATGTTCTCTGGGCGTTTCTTTCATCCGGTGAATGCGATAGCGCATAGCTACCGTCAGTCTAACGCGCCGTTCTTGGAAAAATGCCGCCGATCTGTACAATGATGACGAGGCTGGTCAATCTTCCGCTTTTTGCGAAATGAAGAAATATTGGTTACTGTTGCTCGTGCCGGTTCTGCTGCTTTTGTGGTGGGGACTTGGCCGGAATAAAGCGGGGCCGGTTGTCCATTTTACGCCCGTTAAACGCCTCACCATTGAAAGCACCGTTTCCACCAACGGCAAGGTTGAACCAGCGGAATGGGCTGCCGCGCGGGCGGAAACAGCCGGGGTAGTTCGTTCGGTTTTTGTGGAACGCGGGCAGGCCGTGGCGGCGGGACAGAGATTGATCGCCCTTGACGCGGCGGCTGCGCAGTCGAATCTGGCTGCCGCCCTCGCTCAGGAGGAGCAGGCTCGGTCGGAGAACGCCACGCTGGGGCAGGGAGGCAAGGCAGCGGCTGTTGCCAGCATCAATGATTCGATCAACGCGGCACGCGAAGCGGTCACCGTGGCGCAGCGCAACTACGACTCGATAGAACGGCTACAACAACGGCAAGCGGCGACCAAGTTCCAGGTGGATGAGGCGAAAGATTCGCTCGACCGCGCTAAGCTGCAGCTCAATGCCGCCCAGGAGCAGCGCCGGACATTGGTGACTTCAAACGACCGCACGGTAGCGCAAGCGAAACTGCGCGATGCGGAGGCTGCGGTAACGTTAGCGAAACATCAGTTGTCGCTAGGAGCCATCGTTTCGCCGATCGCCGGGACGGTGTACCAGTTCGATCTGAAGATCGGCGCTTATCTGCAGCCTGGCGATCTGGTCGCGCTGGTGGGACGGCTGAATAGTATGAAGGTCACGGTCTACGTGGATGAGCCAGATTTGGGACGAATCGGAGTGGGCATGCCGGTCGCTATCACATGGGACGCGCGGCCGGGCCAGAAGTGGTGGGGGCGCGTGGACCACATGCCTACGGAAGTGGTCGCACTGGGTTCGCGAACAGTCGGCCAGGTTACTACGATTGTGAACGACCCGAATCAGGACCTGCTTCCGGGCGTGTCGGTGAACGCGACCATTATTTCGCGAGTGGCAAAGGATACGCCAAGCATCCCGAAGGCAGCGCTTCGCACTTTGCACGGATCGGACGGAGTGTACAAACTGGTTGGCAAGAGCATCGAGTGGACGGCGGTTAAGGCGGGCGTGAGCGATATCAACAACGTTCAAATTCTGTCCGGCGTGAGCGAGGGAGACCGGGTTGCAGACCGCGTTGTGGAACCAAGCGATGCCGAGATCCGGAACGGCATGCGCGTAAGACCGCAATTCAATTAAGCGTTAGCAGTTTGGCGGACGATTTCTCCGCCGGGAGCCAGAACTCGGTCCAATTCCGATCCGAATGCTCCGAGTAGAGGTTCTAAATGCGGGGGAACCAAAATTTTAGTGAAGTAAGCGTCGCGCCACGGGATTTTATCCGCCAACGCTTCTACAAACATTACATTATCGAAATCGGCCATCGCTTCGCGGGCTTGGTCCACTTCTTCGCGAGTGCCCAGCGCGACCAACACGCCTTGCATCAGCACGCGCGCGAGCCCCGCTAGTTCGTCGCGATGCGGAATTGCCAAGAGCAAGACCCGGTCATCGGAGCGCACGGGGGCTGAAAACTTTGTCGTCACTGGATTTTGACGAGAGGTTCGCCTTCCGCTGCCGCAAGGACTGCCGCCGCGTCCTCCTGGGTGAACTCCTGCGTTTTGACCGAGTGATTCATCGAACAGAACTTCGGACCGCACATGGAGCAGAAGGCCGCCTCTTTGAAGCCTTCCTCGGGCAGGGTCTCGTCGTGATAAGCCTGGGCCGTTTCCGGATCGAGCGACAACGCGAACTGGCTTTTCCAATCGAAATTGAAGCGCGCGCGCGAAAGTTGGTCATCACGGTCCCGAGCGCCCGGACGATGGCGGGCGACATCAGCGGCGTGGGCGGCGATCTTGTAAGCGATAATGCCTTGCTTCACGTCCTCCCGGTTTGGCAGCCCCAAGTGTTCTTTTGGCGTGACGTAGCACAGCATGGATGCGCCGTGCCAGCCGATCAAGGCGGCGCCGATTGCGGAGGTGATGTGGTCGTAGCCCGGAGCGATGTCGGTCACCAGCGGTCCGAGCGTGTAGAACGGCGCGTCGTAACATAATTCGCGCTCCTTCTCGACCTGCATAGCGATTTGATCGAGCGGGATGTGGCCGGGACCTTCGATCATGACTTGGACGTCATACTCCCAGGATTTTTTGGTAAGTTCGCCGAGTGTTTTGAGTTCGGCAAACTGGGCCGCATCGCTGGCGTCGGCGAGACAGCCGGGCCGCAAGCCGTCGCCCAAGGAAAAGCTAACGTCGTGCTTCTGGAAGATTTTGCAGATTTCACCGTAATGCTCGTAGAGAAAATTCTGCCTGTGATTTTTGACCATCCATTCGGCGAGAATCGCACCGCCGCGGCTGACGATACCGGTGATCCGTTTGGAGGTGAGCGGAACGTACTGCACCAAAACACCCGCGTGAATGGTCATGTAGTCTACGCCCTGCTCGGCTTGCTCTTCAATGACCTCAAGCATGACGTTGATATTGAGATCTTCGACACGGCGCACGCGGCTTAGCGCCTCATAAATGGGAACGGTGCCGATCGGAACGGGAGACGCATCGATGATCGCCTTACGGATACGCGGGATGTCGCCACCGGTCGAGAGATCCATCACCGTGTCCGCGCCAAATTTAACGGCGTAATCGAGTTTGCCAAGTTCCTCGTCGATGTTCGACGTAGTGGAAGAATTCCCGATATTGGCGTTGATCTTGCACTTCGACTCAACGCCGATACACATGGGTTCAAGGCTGTGGTGGTGGATATTCGCCGGGATAATCATGCGGCCGCGCGCCACTTCCTGGCGGATCAGTTCGGGGGCGAGACGTTCGCGTTCACCGATGTATTCCATCTCTCCGGTGATCTCGCCTTTACGGGCGTAATGCATTTGGGTCCGAACCGCGTCGTTCGCGCGCGCTGCAATCCACTCTTTGCGCTTCATGTTCCGATTATAGGTCGCGGCCTTGAAAGCGTAAGCAAGCTGTTATATTGGCCATTGAAACCAGATACGGTTGGACGCTATCGGCGGCCATGTTCTGGATCTTTCAACGCTGTTCAGAATGCCTACCGAAACACCCACAGATACACCCAATTGGACCGGCCTTGAAGGCAAAGTGCTTGAGGGCGGATATGAAATAGAGAAGTGTCTTAGCGCGGGCGAGAAGTCGGCTTCGTTCAAAGTCCGCATATTGGGCGACCGCTTCACGAGCGCCATCGCGGAGGTCTCCGCTCCGGGAACAATCGCACCGGAGCAGATTGCGCTCTGGAACGAGGCCGTTCAGCTTCGGCATCCCAACTTATCTTCTCCGTTGACCGCGGGCATCTTAGAGTATGCCAACGCCGCGCTGCCTTACCGCGTTCTTGTACGGCCGGACGAAACTCTTGGCGGAGTCGTCAAGGAACGCGCATTAACGTCGGCTGAAGTGCGAGAGGTCCTGAACATCGTTGTGAATGCGCTGGAGTATCTACATGGCAGCGGGTTCACTCATTCGGAAGTGTCTCCGGCGCAGGTGCTAGCGATAGGAGATTCGATAAAACTTTCAACCGGAAGCATTCGCCGTATTAATACGCCGCTCGAAGGTGAGGAAAATCCCGCGCCCGCTGGCGATGTCTTCCGCTTAGGCCGAACGGTTTTCGAAGTCTTAACGCAGAAATCGTGCGCCGAGGGGTGCCGTGAAGCGGCAGCGAAGTTACCCGCCCCGTTTGACTGGATTGTCGAGCGCGCTCTCGATCCAGATGCACAGACCCGGTGCAATCTGACGGATATTCGGGCGATATTGGCGGGCCGGCAGGTGCGGCCTGCGGTAAAGACAGAAGCTGTGAAGCCAATGTCTACGCCGGTTGCGGCTGAGCGGTCCGCAGCCGCCGTAGCCGCTGGGGCGCCAATTGCCGCCTCTGCGGTCAGAGCGACCCCGGCCAGCGTTGCGCGGCCTGTTACACCAGTGGAAACGCCCCGGTCTGCGCAACATTCTCCTGCACAGCGCTCCGCTGCGCAACATTCCACGGACACGCCGCATCTGCTGCCCACGGACACGCCGCATCTGCTGCGCCGGGAACGTCTGGATGCCCGGCGCGGGACTTCGCCGATTAAAAAAAGCGCTTATCTGATTGGGGCGCTGTTGCTTGCTGTGTGCGTGTTGTGGCTGGCCCGTCCCAAACATTCTGGACCCCACCCGACCGTCAACTCTAGTGCAGTCAAGCCGGTTGTGCCAACCCCGGGCAAGCCCGTCGGCGCGGCGTCATCCGCGTGGCCCACGCGCGCGGTCGGTCCACAGGCCCTGACTAACTCACATACGGCGGCACGAAATTCCGCGAAAGCTTCCGTCGCGGCGGCAGCAACAAATGGCGAGGTTTGGCGGGTTATTTCCTTTACTTACGACCGGGAGTCGGACGCGCAGAAGCGAGTGGATTGGATCAACGGGAAATATCCGAGTTTTCATCCGGAAGTTTTCTCTCCAAGCGGCCACGGCCGGCCGTATCTGGTCGTGCTGGGGGGACGAATGACCCGGGACGAGGCGAACCGGTTGCGGCAGAAGGCGCGTAGTTCGGGCCTGCCGCACGATTCATATATCCAGAACTATAGCCGCTAGTCTAGAGGGTTGCTGAAAAAGAGGGTTGCTGAAAAAGGCGAAGAACCGCTTGCTTGCGCGCGCGGCTCAGAAAATGCCCCCACGTTTGCAGTAACTTATCGAGCCACGACCGCTAGGAAGTGGTACTGACGTGGCCTTTTTTTTTCCGCGGCCTGCTAGTCCAGCTAGTACTAGCATCACCAGTTTCTTAGATCCAAAGCCGGCAGAGATAGCGTATATGTGGCAGGAGTTCCGTTTATGCCACGTCCTCGCTTCCAATCTCTACTGGTTGTACTTTTGACTGCGCTCTCTATGCCGTTAGCGCGATCACAATCGAACAACGGCCAAACCGTGAAGGTTACTAACCAGTTAGAAATTCCCGACGGCTCGCTGGCGCCGGGAACTTACAAATTTGCGCTTGAGGATCGTTTGGACGACCGGGCTATCATTCGGATCACTGCTAAAAACAGCGACACGCATTACATCTTATTGGCTGTCCCAAATAAGCGGCTTCAACAAGCGACTTTAAACGGCTTGATTACCTACAAACCCGGAGATTCGGGACAAAATGCCCTCCGCGCGTGGGAATGTCCGAACTGTGACGCTCCGCTGGAATTCGTTTACCCCAAGCTCCAGGCGGTTAAACTAACTGGCGATTTCGGTACGCCTGTCCTTGCGATTGATCCTACTTACGATAAGTTGCCGGCAAATCTCTCACGGGATGATATGAAAGTCGTCACGCTGTGGCTGGTTTCGCCGAAGAGGATTGTCGAAGGCAAGGGCGAGGGTGTGGGTGTGGACGCCGCCAAGCTGTCTGTAGCTCGCCCCCAAGCACCAAATGTCCAGCTTGCGGCCAATCGCAAACGGCTTCCTAAGACAGCCAGCAACTTTTATGAGTTGGGCTTCGGGGGAGTCCTCTTGATGGTGATCTCTATCTTGTTATATGTCCGGAGGCGCGCAGCCGAGAAGTTATAGCCATGGTTTTATCGAGTTCGGGAGCACCGGTCCTGGTTGCTGGATTCAGGATGCCCGAAAGTAAGCAGAAAGCCGTGTCTCCAGCCGCTGTTTCACCCCGGGTGCGGGCCAATTGGAAACCTG
>JALYVD010000225.1 GCA_030853405.1 Acidobacteriota bacterium
GGCCATACCCGCACGAGAACGGAAAACATGACTACACGCCGCACATTTGCTAGAACAACGAGGAATCTGCTGTTTCCCGCGCTTCTGTTTTGCGCGGCTGTTGCACTTAATGGGCAAACAGCTACCATTTTCGGAACTATTTTGGATCCCTCGCAATCTGGGATTCCGGACGCCACCGTCACAGCTAGGAGCGTTGACGCGGGGACTACGCGCACGGCCACAACCGATCCATCCGGTTCGTATTCGATCCCGAACATCCTGGTGGGTCATTACGACGTGAGCGTGGCAAAACCCGGCTTTCAGAATCTGCAGTTTAAGAATGTCACTCTGACCGTTGCTCAGAGTTTGACTCTGAACGGGACGCTTGCGGTAGGAGCCGTCTCGCAGAGCGTTGATGTCGCCGGGGCGACGGTGCCGACTATCGATCTTGAAGACGCCCAACTCAGTAATGTTGTAGACCAGAAACGCATTGAGGATCTGCCGCTAATCACGCGCGATCCTTATTCTCTCGTCCTGTTGTCGCCGGGAGTTGAGCAGACCAGCAGTTCGTTGGGGGGATTTTCAGTGAACGGCCAGCGCGACCGGAGTAACAATTTCTTGCTGGATGGCGTTGACAACAACGACGCCTCTGTCCCTGGCATTCCAGGCGGAATCAGCTCGATAAACCCGGACTCCACGCAAGAATTTCGGGTGATCACGAATAACTACCTGCCGGAGTTCGGCCGCAATTCTGGAGCCATTGTGGACGTCGTGACACGGAGCGGCTCGAACACGTTTCACGGAAATGCCTATGAATTTAATCGCGTGAATGCGCTGGCCGCGCGCGACTATTTCAACCCTACGCCCGACCCGCAGAATCCATTCGTCCGCAACCAGTTTGGAGCGTCGCTAGGGGGTCCCATCGTCAAGAACAAGACGTTTTTCTTCGTCAACTCTGAGTGGGACCGTTTTCGGACCACGCTGACAAATGAATCTGTGGCGCCGACCGCAGCCTTCAAGACTGGCGTGTTCAATTACAACGGCCGATCCATCAATTTAGCGGACCCCGCTTCGCCGAATAATCTACTAGGACTGTCGCTCGATCCGACAATTCAAAAGGTTTTAGCTCGCTATCCGAATCCGAATGGACCCTCGGTAGACAGCATTCGGGGTCTCTATTTCTTTCCAACAAGCACCCCACTAGATAGTGGCAATCTCACTTTCCGCCTGGATCACCGGCTAAGCGAAAAGTACAGCTTCTTCGCTCGTTACATATACAACGGCCTCACGAACGGCAATTCCTTAGACGAAGTTCTTCCGGGAATAGGCGGAGTCGCAACGGGCCAGCAGAGCCATAATGGAGCCTTCAACTTCATCGCCGCCTTTCGACCGAATCTTGTGAATGAGCTTCGCTTCGGACTGAATCGCACGGATGACGCATTTACGTGCAACGGATCGAACATCATCGATCAGTATGGCCATGCCGATCCATTCGGCTTTGGCACTGACTATAGCTTCGATCAGTCCACTGGGACAAGCACGATCTCCAATCTCGGGTGTGGAGCGCTGGGAAACAGTAACGGCCAGGCCCGCCGCGCAGGGACCTGGGACTACGTCGATCAACTCTCTTATGTGGCTGGAAATCATAGTATTAAGGTTGGCGGAGAATTCCGTTACATTTATGACAACGGGTATGATGCGTTTGGTTCCCGGCCTGTGGTTGACTTTACAGACTACGGGAATTTCCAAATCCCGGTTGTAGATTGTGGCGGGTCCTGCTGCAGCAATCAGGAAGTGCTCCAGACCATGGCTGCTGCTTTGCTGGGTGCACCCGGTATTCAGACGCAAACGCAATTCTTCAACGCAGCGGGAACTCGCACCGCGACCGACTTCCGCAGATTTGTGCAGCACGAGTACGGGTTCTTTGCGCAGGATCAGTGGAAGATCCGTCCGAACCTGACGCTCTCGCTTGGACTCCGCTACGAATACGATGGTGTACCGTTCGAACGCAATGGAAATCTTTCGAACCTTTTGTATCAGCAGGCCTGGGACACTCCCCCGATTACGTTCCAGACAGTTGGACCCGGAACAGGCCGTCAAATTTATTACAGTGAGGCTTACAATTTTGAGCCGCGGCTAGGTTTGGCTTGGGACCCATTTCATGATGGGAAGACCTCATTCCGCGCGGGTTACGGAATTTTTCACGACCGGGTCTTCGGAAATCTTTTCACGAATTTGAAAGGTGATCCACCTTTCGTTGCCGGTGTTCAGAATTTGATCGCAGGCGCGCAGACGCTCGCGACTTTGACTCCACCTGATACGCAGACCGCCCCGTCGGCAAGTGTCCCGGATCAGTCCCTACTTACGGGGATCACGATAATCGACAAAAATCTCAAAACGCCATACACGCAGGCGTGGAACGCTGGTATTCAGCGCCAACTGGGAAACGGAATGACCTTTGAGGTTGACTATGTCGGCTCCGCGACTCATCGCCTGTTCCGCTCAGTTGATGGCAACCCGCCGCTTCCGGCGCTGGTAGCGGCAGCGCATGCCGATGGGTCGCTGCCCCTCACTGTTTCCGGTGGATCGCTGCGAATTGCACCTTTTATCGGTCTGCCGCAAGTAACTGGGAACACGGCTTTTGAGGAACCGGTCATCATCAAATCAATTGGAAATGCTACCTACAACGGGTTACAGAGCGTCTTCAATAAACAATTCAGCCATGGTGTCGAGTTCCAGGCGGCGTACACGTGGTCGCACGCAATCGACGATGCCGCCGATCCTCTTGCGGCGACCGCCGGCAACCGCAATATCGCCAGAAACTCGTTCGATTTGAAGGAAGAGCGTGGGAGTTCCGATTACGACCTGAGGCACCGCCTTATTGTCAGCTATATTTTCGAGTTACCCTTTGGGAAAGGACATACTCACTTCAATCACGGATTCGCGGAGCGAACATTGGGAGGATGGGAGATATCAGGGCTGTCCGCCTTCCAAAGCGGCACTCCGTTTGACATCTATAGCGCCCGGGATTCCGAATACACCGGACTCACTAATCGCCCCGATCTGATAGGCGATCCGTCCATTCCGTCGGGATCTCCGCGCACTCAGGTGGGACCCCCCATTAGCGCTTTCGCCCGGCAGCCTTTCGGGCGTCCTGGAAACCTGGGCCGGAACACGTTCACCGGACCCAGGTACTACGATACGAATTTGAACTTAGTGAAAAATACGGCCATCACAGAGCGGGTGAATGTCCAATTCCGCGCCGAGTGTTACAACGTTTTCAACCGCATTCAGTTCGCGCAGCCAGGCACGGCGGGGGACACCATTTCTTCTCCAGGTACATTTGGACAGGCACAATCGACACTGACGCAGCCGGACGGAACAACTTCGGCGCGGCAGATTCAGCTCGCTTTGAAGCTGATCTTCTAGCACGGTTGCCACATTTGGAAGAGAGGCGGTCGAATCAGCCGCCTCTTCTGCGGAATCCTTCTATGTACTCCTGTTAATGGGAGCCGGTCCGTCAACAGATTCTACAATTCAAAGTAAGCCGCTTCACCCAAACCGCTAAGCTCAACAGCCCAAACGCCGTCAGGTTATGGCTAATAAATTGCCTTACTAAGTCCGAGCTGCTCTGTTCGCCCCGATCCTGCCGGAACTCGTTCGAGGAGAACGAAGATCGTTGGACGAACTGAATGTACGAAGCAGCCCCTTACGGAGGAATATACATGAAAGTTTTAAGTGCTTGGGCCGGGACTCTACTGACGGTTGCTCTTTTGAGCTTCAGTCTAAGTCTGTCCGGCCAAGTCATTAGCGGTAATCTCGTGGGTACCATTTTCGATCCAGCCGGCGCCACCATCCCTGAAGCGAAAGTTACCGCAACGAATGTGGACACCGGGGTTCAAGCCGAGACAACGGCTACATCCGCGGGAAACTATCGATTGCAAAACCTGCCTGCCGGCACATACACGCTATTGGTTGAATCGCCTGGTTTTGCCAGAGGTGAAACACGGGGGGTCAATGTCCCGCTGAACCAAACAGTAACCGCCAACTTCAATTTGAAAATCGGCCAGGCAAGCACAGCCGTCGTTGAAGTGACGGAAGCGGCGGTTGCCATTGACACCACTACCGCGCAGATCCAAAACACGTTTTCGACCAAGCAATCAACGGACCTGCCGGTCGCAAGCAACGGTGCGGGGGTTCTGAACCTGTCCCTGTTATCGGCTGGTGTAGCGCAGTCGGATGTTGTGGGAGCCGGGACGGGCCCATCGGTCGGTGGGCAGCGCCCCCGAAACAACAACTTCACCGTCGAAGGTATCGACAATAACAACAAAAGTGTAACGGGTCCGTTGGTAACGGTGCCGAACGACGATGTGGCCGAATTTACTCTGCTCTCGAATCAATTTTCGCCTGAATACGGGCACTCGACAGGTGGTCAGTTCAACACGGTAGTGAAGAGCGGGACCAACGAATTCCATGGGATGCTGTATGACTACAATCGCAACCGGAATTTCAACGCCATCGACAATCTGATCGCGTTATCAGGCGCCACCACCAACCCTCGTTACGATCAAAATCGGCTTGGCGCCAACTTCGGCGGTCCTATCCTGAGAAACAAATTATTCTTCTTCACCGCTTTCGAGTACAATCCGCTCGGACAGAACAGCACCCCAGGCCTTCTTTATGCTCCCACTTCGGCTGGCTATACCACGCTTGGCGGGGTCCCGGGACTCTCGGCTAACAACTTGAAAGTGTTGCAGCAGTTCCTCGGTACGGCGCCGAGTGCCGCCGCTCCGGCATTGCTTCCGAATAGTGCTTATCCCGTGGTGGGCGGCAAGACTATCGAATCTGGCCAGGTCCCGGTGGTGGCTCCGAACTTTACCAATACCTACTACGGCGTGTCCTCAGTGGACTACGATGTCTCGGACAAAGATAAGGTCCGGGGCCGCTTCATCTACAACAGCGTGGATCAGATTGATAACGCCGCGGCGCTGCCGATATTCTATGCCACCCTTCCGTTCCGTTATTATCTGGTGAATCTCAGCGAATTCCACAATTTCTCGCCTAACGTTTCCAACGAGTTCAGGCTGGGCTTCAACCGTTACTCCAACACGACTAGTTCGGGCAGCGTCGCCTTTCCTGGCTTGAGTCAGTTTCCGAATCTAACGATCGACGAGTATCAGGTCAACATCGGCCCCGATCCTAACGCGCCTTCGGGAACAATTGTCAACACCTACCAGTTAACCGACAACTTGAGCGTGTCGCGAGGCAAACATACCTTTACGGTTGGCTTCAACGGTGAACGGTTCATTTCCCCCCAGACGTTCACACAAAGAGTCCGCGGCGATTATGAATGGAGCAGTCTTCAAAACTATCTGACAGATCAGGTTCCGGACGTTTTCGGAGAGCGCTCTGCCGGAGACGTGGTTTACTACGGGAATCAGTGGCAAATTGGAGCGTTTGCAAACGACGATTGGAAGATCCGTTCAAATCTGACGATTAATTTAGGTTTGCGGTGGGAAGTCCAGACAACCCCGGAGGCGGGTAAACTGCAGGCGTTGAATGCTGTATCGAACGTACCGGGCTTGATTTCATTCAATAATCCGACGTATCAGCAGACAAACTTTCAGCCTCGCGTTGGGTTCGCTTACTCGCCCGGTACACTTGGAAACACGTCCATCCGCGGCGGGTTCGGGATTACCTATGACACGCTGTTCGACAATTTGGATATCCTCTCACTTCCGCCGCAGCTGCAGCAGACGAACGACGTTGGAAACGCGAACCTTACGCTGAGTGCGCCGTTTCTTGGCCAGGGCGGCCTTCCCTCGAGCCCCGTTACTCTAGACCCAATGACGGCGCGGAACAACACCGGCGGCTACATCCCGAATCAGGTTCAGCCGAAGGCTTTGACCTGGAACTTCGGATTCCAGCATGTATTCGCGCAAGACTACACTTTTGAGGCCCGGTATGTAGGAACGCGCGGCACCCACCTGCCGATACAGGATCGCATCAACATCAGTTCTCCCGTGTCGCCGACAAGCTCATTGCCGACTTTCCTGTCGATGCCGTCACAGGCTACATTGGATACGCTTCCCCTAACCCTCGCCAGCCTGAAGGCGCAGGGTCATTATCTGCCGCAATACCTGGCTGCCGGTTTCACCAGCAACATCACGGCCTATGAGCCAGTTGGCAACTCCATTTATCACGCGCTGGATCTTCAGCTAAACAAGCGATTATCGAAAGGTCTGCAATTCATCGGAGCCTATACATGGAGCCACAACATTGACGATTCGACAGCTGAGGTATTCAGCACGTTGACAACACCTCGGCGAGCTCAGGATTTCCAGAACCTGCGCGCCGAGCGGTCGGACTCGGCTCTCGATCATCGCCAGCGCGTCAGCATGGAAGTACTGTACGACGTGCCTTTCTTCCGCGGAAGCAATTGGTTGTTGAAGAACGTGGTCGGGAACTGGGAGGTCGCGCCGATTTACACCTATCAGGCGGGAGGCTGGGTTACCACCCAAAGCGGACTCGACTCCAACCTGAACGGCGACAGCTATGGTGACCGCACCGTGGTTAATGCGTCTGGTGCGGCGGGTGTGGGTAGCGCCATCAAACCGCTTACGAACACAGCTGGAGCAACTGTCGGATACGTGGCTCTAAATCCCAACGCACGCTACATTCAGGCGGGCCCGGGAGTGTACCCGAATGCCGGCCGCAATACTCTGCAATTGCCGCCTATGGACGATATAGACATCACCGCCGTAAAGCGCTTCAGTATCACGGAACGGTATAAGCTGGAGTTCCAGGTCCAGGCTCTCAACGCTTTGAATCATCCTCAATATGTGGGTGGATTTTTGAACGATGTCGGCACTGTCACTACCGGACTGACCGGTAACGACGTCCGGCAATTCTTGAACCCAGCCAGTTCGACGTTTAACAAACCGTCGTCTGTTTTCGGCAGCAATCCGCGCAACCTGATCTTCGTGGCGAAGTTCATCTTCTAAGCGACGGCCATTACGCCTCAACTTGAAACGGGAGAGCTCCAGGGCTCTCCCGTTTTCTACTTTGGCCTTTGGCTCCTGATAAAATTGTAATAGAGGCCCATCGGATGGTCAGCACCCCCACTATCGCTGAAGAGATTTTCGAACTCAAAACGAAGCGGCGTGCCGTTATTCTCGCTCACCATTACCAGGAGCCCGAAATTCAGGAACTTGCCGATTACGTCGGAGACAGCCTGGAACTGGCCCGCATCGCCCAGAAATTCGACGGCGACGTGATCGCGTTCTGCGGAGTGAAGTTCATGGCTGAGACCGCAAAAGTATTGAATCCGGAACGGATGGTTGTCCTGCCTGACATTCACGCAGGGTGCAGTCTAGTCGATAGCTGTCCTGTAGAGGGCGTGCGTGCCTTTCGAAGGCGCAATCCGGATCACGTGGTCGTGAGCTATATCAATACTTCCGTCGAAGTGAAAGCCGAAAGCGATATCCTTTGCACGTCGCGAAATGCCGTGGCGGTGGTGAATTCAATACCGGCGGCAAAACCGATTCTCTTCCTCCCCGACATCAACCTGGGAAACTTCGTTAAAAAGCAGACCGGCCGCGAGAATATGCAGATTTGGCAGGGCGCCTGTATCGTACATGCAACCTTCCCGGCCCGGCGGCTGACTGCGGCGCGTTCGGAGCACCCGAATGCCCTGGTTGCCGCTCATCCCGAATGTCCCGGCGACGTGCTGCGAATGGCAGACTTCATCGGCTCAACTTCGGCGATCATCGATTGGTGCGGCGCGCAGGCGGCGGACGAGTTCATCATCATGACCGAGAGCGGGGTGCGGTATTCCCTAGAGAAACAATCCCCTGGCAAGAAGTTCTACTTCGTGGCGAACGAAAACTGTAATTGCAGCGAATGCCCATACATGAAGATGAACACTCTCGAGAAATTGGCCGCCTGCCTCGATACGCTTGAGCCGAGGATCGAGTTGGCCGCCGAGATCATGGAACGCGCCAAGCTTCCGCTGGAGCGGATGTTAGCTATCAAGTAAAGCCTGTAGTGAGTCAACTTGGCTAGTCAACTTGTCCAGCTCGCGCCGACAATCGTTCCGCAGCCGCCGCTGTCCGGTCCGCTGCTGGACACCTACGGGCGCGTTCATTCCGATCTCCGTATCAGCGTTACGGATCGCTGCAATATCCGCTGCTTCTACTGCATGCCGGAGCAGGGCGCCGAATTCGCTCCCATTTCTTCTTTACTGACCTTCGGCCAGATCACCCATTTCGTGCGCCGCACCGTCGCTCTGGGCGTCCGCAAGATCCGGCTGACCGGAGGCGAACCGTTGTTGCGTCCCAAGCTCCCAGAGCTAATCGCCGCGCTAAATGAAATTCCCGGAATAGAAGATCTGGCCCTCACAACGAACGGCGTGCTGCTGGCCGACGCCGCCAAGCCTTTGTACGATGCCGGCTTGCGGCGGCTCAACGTTCATCTGGACACGCTTGACCGCGAGCGTTTTCGTACTATCACGCGCCGCGACGATCTCGGGCGGGTGCTGGCCGGTATCGAAGCCGCGCAGCGCGCCGGGTTCAAGCGAATTAAGTTGAACGCCGTCGCGCTTAAAGGGCTGACCGAGCCCGATATCATTCCGATTGTGCGCTTCGCCCGCGAGCGTAATTTTGAAGCCCGCTTTATCGAGTTCATGCCGCTTGACGCGCAACAGTTGTGGGCTCTCGATCGGGTCTTAACGGCGGATCAGATGATTGAAATGCTGGCGCTCGACTTCGGGCCGCTTACCCCCGTTCCAGATGCCGATCCGCGCGCGCCCGCCACCGAATACCAGTTTGCGGATGGCCATCGCGTCGGCTTCATAGCGTCTGTTAGCCGGCCTTTCTGTTTGAACTGCAATCGTCTTCGTTTGACCGCCGATGGAAGACTACGCAACTGCCTCTTCGCGCGGGACGAGACCGATATCAGTTCACTGCTTCGCCAGCCGGATTCAGACGGTTCACTCGAAGCGGCGATCCGCTTGTCCGTGTGGAGGAAGTGGGCAGGACACGATATCAACCGCACGTCCTTTGTCGCGCCGCAACGGCCGATGTACTCGATCGGCGGTTAACTGGCTTAGACGCGCCCCGCGCCAGCCGCAGGAATGCAGTTATAAAACGCAGGTTCGGTGGCGAATCGCTCGCGATAGGAAGCCGCCAGCTTGGTTTGGAATTCTTCGACGCCGGCCGGCTTGACGAGATTCACCGTGCAACCGCCAAATCCTCCACCAGTCATTCGCGACCCATAGACGCCCGGGAGCTTGATGGCTGTATCGACCAGGAAATCGATCTCTTCGCAAGAGATCTCGTAGTCGTACTGCATGCTGCGATGGGAGGCGACAAAAAGCCGTCCCATCTCAAGAAGATCGTTGGCGCGCGCGGCTGCGGCAAAGTCCAGCACCCGCTGCGAATCCGAAATAATGTGGCGGGCGCGGCGGCGTGGGATTAGCGGCACACTCTCCTGAATCTGACTGAAGAACGTCAGCGATACATCGCGAAGGCTTTGCACGGATTTATCGAACTGTTGGATGGCGGCGACGGCTTCCTGGCACTCGGCGACCCTCTGGCGATAGGCGGATGTGCCGAGTTCGTGCTTCACATTGGAATTGACGGCGATAATGCTTACGTCATCGGGCAACGGCACGTACTCGTGGCCCAAGTCGCGGCAATCGATCTGGATGGCCGAATGTTCGCGGCCGAAAACCGAGGCGTACTGGTCCATAATGCCGCACGGCATCCCTACAAACTGCGTTTCGGCGCGTTGCGCAAGGCGTGCGATCTCGAGTTGTTCAAACGGACGGCCCCCAAGGAGAGCCATCGCCGTTGCCACTTCAAGCGAGGCCGAGGAACTAAGACCGGAGCCGGCGGGAACCTCGCTCGTGATCAGCAGATCCGAGGTTCCAATAGACAAGCCCGCTTTCGCAAGTTGGTGCGCGACGCCCACGACGTAGTCGCTCCAAGTTCCAGTGGGCTTGGCGGAGCCGATTGCATCGACGGGAATCGAGAACTCCTGGTCCAAATCTTTCGCATAGATACGCAGGTTCCCATGCGCCGCCGGCGCGATCGCCGCATAGCAAGACATCTCAAGCGCGATGGGAAACACGAATCCCAGATTGTAATCGGTATGTTCACCAATTAAGTTCACACGGCCCGGCGCGCGGTAGAGAGTGGGGGCGGCATCACCCTGAAAATAACTGCGGAAAGCGTTTACGATTTCCTGCGGTAAGACAGCCAAAGCAGACATCCTCCAAAGACGAGCAGCGTAAGGCCGCACCACAAGTTTACATTCGTAGCTGGATCGAGAGGCGCTCGTGCATCGGGATTGATCAATGCATACAGACAAAGGATCAGGCCTAAGAGCGTGAATAACAGTCCTGTTGGTCGGCGTAGGTCGTCCATTTGATGATTTACCAGAAAATGACGTTCATAATCACAAGGACGCCCATCACGATAATAGCGAGCGGTCCGGGGCGTTTGTACCACGGAGCGGTCCCCTCATGCGGCAGGTCGGTGACTCCCCAGACCAGGTTGTGAAGTTCTGAAATGGGTTTCGGTTTGGTCATCAGACTCACCACAAAAGTGACGAGCAGGCAGGAGGTCCAGGCGCAGATGGCAATCCAAAAGTTTTGGGCCATGACGGAAGGAAATTCATGCAAATTCGCGATCCAGGCCCCTTTGCCTTCAGCGAGCGTAAGACCATGCGTTAGCGAGGCGGCGGCTGTCCCGACCAGCAATCCCGAGAACGCTGCGTGCCCGGTCGTCCGCTTCCAGAACATTCCGAGCAGGAAGGTTGCGAACAGAGGCGCGTTGACGAACCCGAAAATCAACTGCAAAAAATCCATGATGTTGTTGAAGTGTGTTGCCACATAAGCACAAGCGACGGACAACAATACTCCCGCGACCGTAGTTACACGGCCCACCCATAGATAGTGACTGTCGGGCGCATTACGTTTGATGTAACTTTGATAAAGGTCGTAAGTGAAAACTGTGTTGAACGCCGTGACATTGCCGGCCATTCCGGACATAAACGATGCCATCAGGCCAGTTAGCCCGATCCCGAGCATTCCAGATGGATAGAATTTTGCCATCAGCGTAGTGAGCACCTGGTCATAGTCATAGCCACCACCGCCCGCCTTCAAGGGAAGCGTGTAGCCACTCGAACTATTCATCAGCGCAACGGCCGCGATGCCCGGCAGAATTACAATAAACGGCATGAAGATTTTTGGAAAGGCCGCAAACAGGGGCGTCTGGCGTGCGCCGTGGATGGTTTCCGCCGCCATGGCGCGTTGGATCACAAGGAAGTTCGTGCACCAATATCCGAATGAAAGCACGAAGCCAAGTCCCGCGACGAGTCCGAAAACCTCTACGCCCATCGGGTTCTGACTGGCGTGGCCGATGTACTTCCAGGAGTGCGTCATTACGGGCTGCAAATGAGCTTTCATACCCGCCCATCCGCCCGCCTTCGACACCGCCAGCATAGATAACGGCGCAAACCCGAGCACGATTAGAAAGAATTGAACGACCTCGTTATAAATCGCACTCGTAAGACCGCCTAGCAGCGTATAAATAAGGACGATTACCGCCGAAAGCAGAACGGAGTTTGTAAAGTTCCACCCGAGCACCAATTCGAAGAGCAACCCGAGCGCGTACATACTAATGCCCGACGAGAAAATTGTCATAACCGCAAACGTGACGGCGTTCAGTGCTCGCGTTTTTTCGTCGAACCGCAGCTTCAGATATTCGGGTACGCTCCGTGCCTTGCTGCCGTAGTAAAACGGCATCATGAAGACGCCCACGAAAACCATCGCCGGAACCGCTCCAAGCCAGTAGAAATGCGCGGTCATGATGCCGTATTTGGCTCCGGAGGCGCACATCCCGATCATTTCCTGAGCACCCAGGTTCGCCGCGATAAAAGCGAGGCTGGTAATCCAGACCGGAACCGAGTGCTTCGAGGTAAGGAAGTCCTCACTCGTCTTGATCTTGCGCTTGGCCATCCAGCCGATTAAGAGGACGAAGGCGAAGTAAATGATGAGACTGACGTAGTCGATGGGGCGGAGTGTCAAGGCTGTTCCTGTATCTCCGGCATTGTACCGTAGCCTTGCATAAACACGATCCTTAGTGAATCCTTAGCCTCTCTTTAGGATTCCGGACCTACCTTTGTAGAGAAGACTTCTTATGACCGATTTCCTATATGTATTGACTGCGGTTTTGTTCTTTGTCGCGTGCTGGATTTTCACGAAAGCCTGCGACCGGCTGTAGGAGATAGATGGACTACCTGATTGCTGGAATCGCATCTGCGCTGCTGTTTGCCTATTTGCTTTACGCGCTGTTGAAGCCGGAGAAATTTTGACCATGACACCGAATGGAATTCTGCAGATCGCCGTTTTCTTCTTGATCATCCTGGCCTTGACCAAGCCCGTCGGCGTCTTTATGGCCCGGCTCTTCGAAGGAAAGAAGACGTTGCTCCATCCACTCTTCCGGCCGCTTGAGGCCATCACTTACAAACTGATCGGCGTAAGAGAAGATACCGAGCAGCGTTGGACGCAATACACCGCCTCACTGCTCGCGTTTAGCATCTTCAGTTTCCTTTTTGTTTATCTCCTCCAACGGCTGCAAGGCCTCTTGCCGTTCAATCCTCAGGGCTTCAATCACGCGCTCGTGACGCCGGATCTCGCATTCAACACGGCCGTCAGTTTTGTCACAAATACGAATTGGCAATCCTATTCAGGAGAGAGCACGTTCAGTTACTTTGTCCAAATGGCAGCCTTGACTGTGCAGAATTTCGCTTCTGCCGCCGCCGGCATTGCAGTTGCCATCGCTGTAGTGCGGGGATTCGCGCGCCAGCAGGTGAACAGCCTGGGTAACTTTTGGGTTGATGTCACTCGTGCGACTGTTTATATTCTGCTGCCTCTTTCGTTCTTAACCGCCCTCTTCTTCTGCTCGCAGGGCGTGATTCAAAACTTCGACCACTACACGGTCGCTAAAACGCTGGAAGGTGCAAAACAAGTGATCGCACAGGGTCCGGTGGCGTCTCAGGAGGCGATCAAAATGCTGGGTACGAACGGCGGTGGATTTTTCAATGCCAACTCAGCGCATCCCTTTGAGAACCCAACTCCCCTCACAAATCTGGTTCAAATGATTTTGATATTCCTGATTCCAGCCGGACTAACTTACACCTTCGGCGTGATGGTAGGCGATAGAAGGCAAGGCTGGACGGTGTTCTCCGCCTGTGCGGTGATGTTTCTGGTTGGCGCATTCGCCTGCTACTGGGCGGAACAGAACGGCAATCCAACGCTGGCCAAGTTGGGCGTTGAAACCCACACCGGCAACTGGGAAGGCAAGGAGGCACGCTTCGGCATTGCCGCTTCGGCTCTGTTCGCCACCGTCACGACCGATGCGAGTTGCGGCGCCGTCAACGGTATGCACGACAGCTTCACTCCTCTCGGGGGCTTGGTTCCGCTATTCAACATAGAAACGGGCGAGGTGATTTTCGGCGGCGTAGGCGCGGGACTGTATGGAATCCTGCTCTATGCGATAGTGGCCGTCTTTATCGCCGGCCTGATGGTCGGCCGCACGCCCGAGTACGTGGGTAAGAAGATCGAGAAGAAGGAGGTGAAAATGGCGATGCTCGCCCTCATTGCAACCGCATTCAGCATTCTGGTGCTTTCAGCAATCTCCTCCGTCATCCATTTTCCCGAGCCGACCAAAGACGCGAAGGGTCAGGCGGCCGCACATAGTTACTGGAATCCGCCTGGGGCCGCGACTAACAATTTAAACAATAACGGGCCGCATGGATTTAGCGAGAACCTCTACGCCTACAGCAGCGCCACTGGTAATAACGGGAGCGCTTTGGCCGGACTTAACGCGAACACGCCGTACTACAATTTCACCCTCGGTATTGCCATGTTGTTAGGCCGCTTCCTCTTTCTGATCCCGCTGCTTGCGGCCGCCGGCAGCCTGGCATTGAAGAAGAAAATTCCTGAGACGGCGGGCACTTTGCCTACTCACGGCCCGTTGTTCGTCACTCTGCTCGTGGGCACCGTCGTACTCGTTGGAGCGCTGACGTTCTTTCCCGCGCTCGCACTTGGACCTATTGTCGAACACTACATGATGCTGAGTGGAAAACTGTTCGCCGCCATCTCGTTTCCGATCTGGAGTTGAACCATGCCTACTTTACTTGAAATTCCCAAAGCCGCTATCTCCTCCGATTCAGGCTCACTCCTGCCCGGAAAGCTGGTTCGGGCGCGCCCCCTCTTCGATCCTGAAATCGTAAGGCGCGCGACAAAGGACGCTCTTCTCAAGTTGAATCCGCTCACATTGATGAAGAACCCAGTGATGTTTGTGGTCGAGGTTGGGGCGGCTCTAGTCACCCTCTTTCTTCTAAAAGATCTCTTCACGAGCGCGGGCAGCAGGATGTTCGAGATTCAGATTGCGGTCTGGCTCTGGTTCACGGTTCTCTTCGCCAATTTCGCGGAAGCGATGGCTGAGGCGCGCGGGAAAGCGCAAGCGGACAGCCTACGTAGAACCAAAGGCGACGCCATGGCGAAGCGCATCGTCGCCAAGGGAAAGACAGAAGCCGTTCCTGCCTCGAAGCTCCGCTCTGGTGACATCGTGATCGCGGAAACGGGCGACCTGATTCCGGGTGACGGCGAGGTAATCGAAGGAATTGCGACGGTGGACGAGTCCGTCATTACTGGTGAGAGTGCGCCGGTCATTCGCGAATCGGGTGGAGACCGCAGCGCCGTAACCGGTGGAACAAAGGTGCTATCGGATCAGGTCAAAATACGCATCACCTCCAACCCCGGCGAGACCTTCCTCGACAAAATGATCGCGCTGGTTGAGGGCGCCGAAAGACAGAAGACACCGAACGAGGTCGCCCTCAATATATTGATTGCCGGTCTCACACTGATCTTTCTGTTGGCTGCGGCCACGCTGCATCCCTTTGCCGTGTACGCCGTCACCTCAGCCGGATCGGGCGCCGTTCCCACCATCGCGGTACTTGTCTCGCTGCTGGTCTGCCTGATACCGACGACCATCGGCGGATTGCTTTCCGCCATTGGGATTGCCGGGATGGATCGGGTGATGCAGCACAATGTCCTGGCCATGAGCGGTAAGGCTGTCGAAGCATCGGGCGACATCAACACCTTGCTGCTGGATAAGACGGGAACCATCACCCTCGGCAATCGCGGAGCGGTTGAGTTCATCCCGTTTTCGGGAGTTACGGAACAGGAACTGGCCGATGCCGCGCAGCTTTCGAGCCTCGCGGACGAGACGCCGGAAGGCCGTTCGGTTGTCGTTCTCGCTAAAGAAAAATACGGTTTGCGAGGCAGGGAAGTCGCCGAACACGAAGCGCAGTTCATTCCCTTCTCGGCGTATACGCGTATGAGCGGAGTCGATATCGACGGGCGCATTTTACGTAAAGGCGCGAGCACCGCCATCGCGAAGTTCGTGCAGGAACTTGGCGGCACTATCCCAGATCGGTTTCAGGAGACTTCCGACAGCATCTCCCGGCGTGGCGGAACTCCCCTGGCCGTGACGGATGGTCCGCGTGCGCTTGGAATCATTCACCTGAAAGATATCGTGAAAGGCGGCATGAAGGAGCGCATCGGGCAGCTTCGCGCCATGGGCATTCGTTCCGTCATGATCACGGGCGACAATCCGTTGACCGCCGCTGCCATTGCGCATGAAGCCGGCGTGGACGACTTTCTAGCGCAAGCTACGCCCGCGGACAAGCTCGCTTACATCAAGCGTGAGCAGAGTGAAGGCCGGCTGGTTGCGATGACCGGCGACGGAACGAACGATGCCCCGGCGCTTGCGCAAGCCGACGTGGGACTCGCGATGAACACGGGCACCATGGCTGCAAAAGAAGCTGGCAACATGGTCGATCTGGACAGCAATCCGACCAAGTTGATTGAGGTTGTCGCGATCGGCAAACAACTATTAATTACACGCGGCGCTTTGACGACATTTTCAATTGCGAACGATGTGGCAAAGTATTTCGCCATCATTCCAGCGATGTTCGTGGCCACCTATCCGGCGTTAGCCCGCTTCAATGTGATGGGTTTGCACACGCCCCAAAGCGCCGTGCTGGCGGCGGTGATCTTCAATGCGTTAATTATCATCGCGCTGGTCCCGCTTGCACTGCGAGGCGTGAAATACCGTCCTTCTGGCGCGGCATCGCTGCTGCGCCGCAACGTTCTTATCTACGGGCTCGGTGGAATCCTTGTCCCGTTTCCTGGAATCTGGATGATCGATAGACTTCTGGTCATGCTCCATCTCGCATAAGGCTCTCAAGGAAAGCAAATGCTACAGCAACTTGTTCCCGCACTTCGAATGACGATACTCCTGACAGTCCTGACTGGCCTTATCTATCCGGGCATTGTGACCGGCGTGTGCCAGGTCTTGTTCCACGATCAGGCGCACGGAAGTCTGATCGAGAAGAACGGCCAGATCGTCGGATCGGCTCTGATCGGACAAAATTTTGCAAGGCAGGACTACTTTCATCCACGCCCGTCCGCCGCCGGTAACGACGGCTACGACCCAACCGCTTCCGGTGGTTCGAATCTGGGTCCAACAAGCCAGAAATTATATGACCGCGTGAAGGCGTCCGTGGATCAGTTTCGCAAAGAGAACCCGGAATTCACGGGAACGGTACCAGCGGACGCAGTCACCGCTTCCGCAAGCGGCCTCGATCCTGACATATCTCTGGCAAATGCGCTGGCCCAAGCCGCGCGGGTGGCAGAAGCTCGGAGCATAGACCAGACGGATGTTGGAAAGCTAATTGCCTCATCCGCCAGCACCCGTGGCCTCGGCTTACTTGGCGAGTCGCGCGTGAACGTCTTGAAATTGAACTTACTACTTGACGAAAGCTTCGCGAAACACTAGAAACCGCTTCCTGACGGTCGCGGTTTCGGTTGAGCCGATCTATAGGGGACCAGATCCCGAAACTGAGCCACCGAGCGTAAGCGAGGTCAGAAAGCGGTAACCCGTCCGCAACTCAGTTACTAAGTAGCGCGGGTTACTCGGGTCTGCCTCTATCTTCTTTCTAATCTGATTCACAAACACGTGAAGATACTCAATCTCATTCCCATAATCCGGTCCCCACACGGACTGCAGTAGCTTGCCATGCGGAATCGTCACATTCGGGTGCGTAGCGAAGTAATGAAGAAGATCGAACTCTTTCGGGGTGAATCGTACATCCCGCCCACGAACGGTAACATGCCGCGTCGCCGCGTTAATTTCCACCTCATCGAACACAATAATCTGCGTACCAGCGCTTGTCGAGAACGGCACGCGCCGTAAATGTGCCCGGATGCGGGCCAGTAATTCAGGCATGCTGAAAGGCTTGGTGACATAGTCGTCCGCGCCTGCATCCAACGCCGCTATCTTCTCCTGCTCGGAGTTCCGGACCGTAAGCATGATAATCGCAATCTCCGAGTTTCGACGGATCTCGGGACACGCCTCAATTCCACTCATCCCCGGCATGTTGACGTCCAGTAAAACGAGATCAAAGCGGTCCTCCCGCAGCTTGTCAAAGCTTTCCATCGCGGACTTCGCGTCCTCCACAATGTAGCCTTCCGCAGTCAGCGCCGTCTTCATTACACGCCGAATCTGCGGCTCATCATCGACGATCAGAATCTTGTCGTTCATAACGTCCTTACTTTCACCATCGGAAGAGTGAACGAAAACTTAGCTCCGTCGCCGGGCCTACTCTCGACCCAGATCCGGCCGCCGTGAGCTTCGATAATCTCACGTCCAATTGCCAGTCCCATCCCGGTTCCCGGAATGCGTCCCTTGGTGTTACGGCCTCTATAGAACTTCTCAAAGACGAGCTTCTGCTCTGGTTCTGGAATGCCCGTTCCGGTGTTCCGGATGCCGACGACAACGTACGAGCCGTCCGCTCCCGCACAAACACTGATAGGCGAGGACTCGGGGGAATACTTAAGAGCATTACCGATCAATTGACGCAGCACCAGTTCCATCAATCTGCGATCCGCATGGACGGGAGGCAGTTCGGCTTGGATTTCCAAATCCACGCTCCGGCCTTCGATGAGTCCTCTCAGCTGCTTTACCGCCGAGGAGATCAGCGCTTCGGCCGAGCATTCTTCGCGGTGCAATGTTACCTGGCCCGTCCCGATCCGCGCAAGTTCTATCGAGTCGCTGACTAGATTCGTCAAACGGTCGGCTTCCTCGTCCAGAATTGTTAGAAGTTCCGAGGCCGTGGAGTCTAAATTGCCGCGCGAGAGTAACGCACTCGTCGCCACCTTGACCGAAGTGAGCGGAGTCTTGAATTCATGAGCGAGTGCATCGAGGAGTGTAGCCTTAATTTGTTCGTTCTGCCGCTCCGCCTCGGTCCGGTTCGCAATGTCCTGCGCGCGGTCGCGCTCAATCGCAATCGCCACCAACTGGGCAATCGCCTGGAGCGCTACTTCCGAAGGCGCGTCCCTTCCCGAAACGCCCAGCGCTCCCAGTCTGCTGCCTCCCAGTCCAACTGGTACTGCCACGGCGAATGAAGCGGCTCTTCGCCAGATTTCTCCTGCCCGCGCCACCTCTCGAATCTCAGAATCGCTCAAAGCGGAGGTCTCTAGCCGTGATCTGTAGACGGAATCCGCGGAGATGTCGTAAAACGAAACGTCTTGTACACCGAAGAGATCGACAATCTGCTCCGTAATCTGTGTGGCGAGCGTACGCTCACCATCCCGCA
>JALYVD010000236.1 GCA_030853405.1 Acidobacteriota bacterium
GAGATGCCGTGCTTAAAAGAGTTGCGGCTGGAGCGAGCTTTCCCTTCGGGAGTTTTCGGACCGGTCGATTTTTGTGCATTCGCGCGATTGATTTCGGCTCGCGTACGAGCCGGAGGCGGCGCGGGTGTTTCATGTTGCGGGTTGGTCTGGCAGGCGGCGGGTTTACTGGCCAGATTATTCTCTTTGCGCTCGGCGGCGCGACGTTGGGTGCGGGATTCACGGGCGGTCATGGATAAGTAGAACTGGCTGGAAAATAGCATGGACTCAGAAACGCCCGTTCACCGAACGCGTTTCGAAACGAGCTAAGTGTTTGTGAAGTAAGAGCTAAATATATCTGTGGAAATTCGTATCGGCTTGGAGGATGTCCGGATATCGTCCACATGTATCAGAGGCTACAATTTTGTACTGACGCAATGGCTGCGGATTTCGCACACCTCGAAGCTCACCGTCCCGCTCTCACGGGGCATTGTTACCGTATGTTGGGTTCAGTCTTCGACGCGGATGATGCAGTCCAGGAGACGATGATCCGTGCGTGGCGGACCCTGGATCGGTTCGACGGTCGAGCGTCGATCAAGACCTGGTTGTACCGGATCGCTACGAATGTTTGTTTGGATGAGTTGAAGGCAAGAGGACGGCGGGCACGCCCGATCGAGGAAGGCTCGCCTTCAACCGGAGCGCCGCCCTTGGAAGCCCTTTCCAAGCATCCGGGCACGTATTGGATTGAGCCAATCCTGGATGCGCAAGTGCTCCCAGCGGAAGCCAGTCCCGCCGAACGAGCGATGCTCCGTCAAAGTATACGTCTAGCGTTCATTGCCGCGCTGCAAAGACTCGCGCCGAAGCAACGCGCTTCGCTCCTCATGACGGAAGTGCTGGGCTGCTCGGTTGCGGAAGTTGCGGAAATGCTGGACACATCCGTTCCGGCAGTGAACAGTGCCGTACAAAGGGCGCGTGCCACGCTTGCCAAACGCAATGAAGAAGAACCCGTTGAACTTTCTGAATCACAGCAGCGAATGCTGAAGAAGTATGTCGCGGCCTTCGAGTACTACGATATTGAGGAACTGACCTCTCTCATGCGCCAGGATGCGACGTTTTGTATGCCTCCTTATTCGATGTGGCTGCAAGGGCCCGATGAGGTTCGCACGTGGATGCTCGGTTTAGGGTGCGGGTGCCGGGGTTCGCGTTTAGTCGCGACTGCCGTATGCGGGTGGCCGGCCTTTGCGCAGTACCGGCCAAATCCGGAGGGTGGACACAAGGCGTGGGCTTTGATCGTCCTGGAATTATCCGGTGATCGGATCGCCGGAGTCACTTCATTCCTGGACACCGAAACACTCTTTCCGAAGTTCGACCTGCCGTTAATACTTCCCGGATGATTCCCGCTTTTCGCAGGCCAAAATTTTTTCAGCAGCAGCGATGAGTTTTCCCCAACGTTGAAGTTTAACGTTTGAAGGAGAACAACTCAATGAGTACACAGACCGTTTCACTAACGACAGAGGACTATTTCATGGAATCCGCAACTACTGACATTTCCACGCCAAGAATCTGGACAAGCCGTATTTTAAGCGCAGTGGCCGTCCTTTTCTTGCTTATGGACGGCGGGATGAAGGTTTTCAAGCCACCCTTCGTCGTGCAAGCGACCATCCAGTTGGGCTATCCCGAGTCCACGATTGTGGGCATCGGCGTGGCATTGCTTATTTGTACACTCTTGTACGTAATACCGCGTACTGCGATCATAGGAGCCATTTTTCTCACCGGTTATCTAGGCGGAGCTGTGGCGAGCAACGTGCGCGCCGGCACTTCCTTATTCAACATCGTCTTTCCCCTGCTGTTTGCCGTCTGGATTTGGGCTCCGTTGGTTTTGCGGAACAGACGCCTCGAGTCAATTCTGCTCAAGGGTGAGTAAGCACGGCGGAGAGAAGGGACAAAGTCCTGAAGATGAATACTTATGTGAATTTCGCGGGCACCTGCGGCCCGGCGTTTCGCTATTACGAGAAGCATCTAGGAGCAAAGATTGGCATGATGATGACGCACGGTCAGGCGCCCGACCAAAGTCACGTGAAGCCGGAGTGGAAGGATGCAGTCCTGCACGCGAGCATTTCTATCGGTGAAAGTGAATTGTCCGCGGCGGATATTCCGGGCGCCGAGCCGATGCGAAGCGCCTATCTGACACTGCGCGTGGACACGGACGGCGAGGCGGAGCGCCTCTTCTCCGCCCTTTCCGACGGGGGTCAGGTGCTGATGCCGATACAGGAGACGTTCTTTGCCTCTCGCTTCGGCCAAGCGTGGGATCGGTTCGGCATCAACTGGATGATCCTGCACGAGCGCCCCATGCAGCCGTGAGCTTAAGAGCTGAGGAGGCGGGAATGTGAAACCACGGGCCTAATTGTCATGCGGGTTTCGCACAAACTTGACGATTGGCCCTTGCTAAGAGACTTATTCCGCCTCCGGATTCGGTGTCGCCCCGTCAGCGGACGCGATAGGGGAACGATCAGTAAAAGGGTAGAACTACCCTTCGTCGTTAGATCGGCATAGGGGCGGCGGTCACCCACCGACCCC
>JALYVD010000248.1 GCA_030853405.1 Acidobacteriota bacterium
GAAGAAGGCAAGACGTTGCACACGCTGGTGTTTGACGAAGTAGACGCGGGCGTTGGGGGCGCGGCTGCGGCTGCGGTCGGGAAACGCCTCAAGTCCCTATCTCGAACGAACCAGGTGATCTGCGTGACGCATCTGGCCCAGATTGCGGGTTTCGCGGACCACCACTATGCCGTGGCGAAGCGCGAGAAGAAGGGCCGCGTAACGACCGAAATCCAGGAACTGCAGCACGCGGAACGAGCGCACGAGATCGGCAGGATGCTGTCGGGTGAACACGTGACAGCTGAAGCGTTGCGGCAGGCGGAGCAGTTGATGCAGGCTGGAACGGCTGCCTGAGCTAGGGACGAATACGCCGCATCACGGAAGAGACAACCGCCTTCGACTCCTCCACTCCAAGAAAAGCCGTTCCGGCAAAGTAGATGATTCCGTAGATGGGCAAGACGACAAGAGCGAGTGGACGTGGATGCGCGCTTCCGATCGCTAGTTTCAATGAATAACCGGCAATGCCGCCGCACAAAGCGGTAGACCACAGTTTCAGCACGAACGGCGCTGGAATGGATACCTTGCCTATGCGGGCGCTTAGACCACGCCGCAACAACGCGAATTCAACCCATCCCGCGATCCCAGCAGAGGCCGTCAGTCCGGCGACGCCCCATTTTTGATCGATGCCCAACCACTGGGGCAGCGGTAACGCGAATAGAAAACCGAGACCTATGGTGAGCGCTACCCGGATGATCGCAAACCGGAGCGGAGTTTTTGTGTCCAGCAGCGCGTAGAAGCCAGATGAATAGAGCCGTCCTAAAGCGCTCGCCAAGAGTCCAACCGCTGAGCCGGCGAGAATGCCCCATTCCCAGATCGCGTCGGAGTGGTGAAACTTTCCCGATTGATAAAGCGCGGCTGAAATGACGTCTCCGAGCAGTAGGAACGCCACCGCCGAAGGCACAATGAAGAAGGCGATACGACAAAGCCCCGACAACAGGCGCTTCCGCAGAAAGGTCGCCACTTCCTCCTGGTTTCCTACCGCGCTCGAAAGGGCGGGGAGTTCAGCCGCCGAGACCGACATGCTGAAAAGGCTGATCGGCAGCATCGAGATGATCTGTCCGTACGCGAAGGCGGCGACGGCCCCCTTGGGCAACATGCTGGCGATGGTGGAATCGATGGTACTGCTGATCTGGACCACGCCGCGCCCGAGGAACACCGGCCCGAAATTGCGGAAGACCGTTCTGACAGATTCCGAGTGAGCTTCGAGAATAGGCCGGAAGCCGGGCAGCAGTTGCAGAACGCGGGGCAACTGAACCAGAAACTGCAGCAGACTTCCGAGTACGTAGGCCCACGAAAGATCTATCGCGAGTTGATCCTGTACCGCATGGCCGCCGAAGGAGATAAGGCAGAGGATCTGGGCCGCATTCCATGCAACTGGGGCAGTGTAGGAGAGCAGGAAACGCCTGTGACTGTTCAGCACGCCCAGGCACCACGCGCTCATCACGAGCATGCCTGTTCCGGGAAAGAGAATGCGGACGAAATGAACTGTCAAGTCTTTTTTTGCGGGATCGAACCCGTAGGCGACCACGTCAACCAACAAGGGCGCAAGCAATATTCCGGCAAGGACTAATACCGAGCACAGCACCGAAAGGATGCCGAACACAGCGGCGGCGAGATCGTCAGCTTCCTGATGCTGTCCTCGTGCGCGGAGTTTGGAATACACGGTTACGAAAGAGGCCGAGAGGACGCCTTCCCCGAACAGGTTATTCAACGTGTTCGGGATGCGGACGGCGGCGTTGAAGGCGTCAGCCACGGCGGAGTCTCCGAAATAATGCGCGAAGATGCTAACTCGAAGAAGCCCGGCTAACCGGCTTATCAGGATGCCGAGCGCCACGCGGGAAGAGCCTCCGAATCCGAGGCGGGGTCTCTGGGAGGGCGCCGTTTCTTTTGACGTGATCGGCACTGGCCGGTGCGAGATGCGAATGCGAACCTGCAAAATGCAAGTTTACTGACTACGTCAAAACTATCGGAATGCAAACGGCTGCGCGATGCATCCTACTAACCAGCATCTGTGCGCCGATGAACTCGAAACGAACGTTAGTTGGATTGATCGCCGCGGTTTTTTGTGTTCTTCTGTTGCGAGTCCGCAAACGCCTCCCGCAACTCCGAATCGGCGGAAGACGGACGTCTTGCGTGAACTGAGCGCTTCATTTGAGGAGATCTCCCAACGCTCGGGGAAGGCCGTGGTGCAAATCCTCGTTCGCAGTTATGTCGCGGCGGACGAATCCGAAAACGGTGGCGAGTTCCTGACCGCGCAAAACAGCAGCGGTTCCGGAATTATCATGAGCCCGGCCGGTTACATCCTGACGAATGCGCACGTAGTCAAAGGCCCGCACAGCCTAAAGGTCCAGTTGAATGTCAGGGCCGAGGCAGAGGCCCACGCCAAGGGATTAAGGGTTCAAGCGCCCGTTAACCGGCACACTGGTCGGCGTGGACCGGGAAACCGATCTGGCGGTTATTAAGATTGACGAACAGCATCTGCCCTATCTCGAATTCGAGCATTCCAATTCTTTGAAACAGGGTCAGTTGGTGCTGGCCTTGGGGAATCCGCTTGGATTGGACAACTCAGTGAGCCTTGGCGTAGTGAGTGCCGCGGCGAGGCAAATCAAGCCGGACGACACGATGGCTTACATACATATAGACGGACGCTCCGATCAATCCGGGCAATAGTGGCGGCCCGCTAGTGGATGCCGAAGGGCGCGTTATGGGGATCAATACCTTCATCTATACGCAATCGGGTGGAAGTGAAGGGATCGGCTTCAATTCCAAGCAACATCGCCCGTCAGGTTTACACGCAACTCAAGACGCAGAGACATGTGCACCGGGCGCAACTCGGGATTGTGGCGCAGACCATTAGCGATGCCGTGTACGCCGTCAACCGGCGCGTGGTGAACGGCGTCTCTCAATTGCGGGAAATTCTCAATCAGATGAAGTCCGGGCAAGCTGCCGTCCTGTTGGTCGAGCGCGAAGGCCACTTAATGTACGTTCCCATCGCGCTCGACTAGACGAAGCGATTGCTACGCCGATTGATACGGTAGTTAAGGAATGAATCGCGGACCTATCTCGAATTTTATCAAGCATCACTACCGGCATTTCAACGCGGCCAC
>JALYVD010000334.1 GCA_030853405.1 Acidobacteriota bacterium
GCGCTAAGTTAAAATAATCCCTTTGATCCACCCCGTTCTCTTCGAGCAGGAGTTCCGGACCACCCGCCCGCCGCGTCCCGTCTATTGCCATCAGGCGTTCCTCGACCAACTGGCGGCGCGATGGAACGAGCCCGTCGGGAAACGTGCGGCGCTCTTGTTGCAGCGAATGGCCGTGGACATTAGCCGCCTGCACTACAAATCCACCAGCGGTGTGAATCGCGGCTGGCGTCGTTCACGTCTCGGAGGCAGCTCTGGATCGCATTTCTACGCTTGGTGGACACCTGCGAGCACCGGGCTGCTCAAGGACGCCGCGTTCCAACCCGATTCCGACGCCATCTTTCTGCGGGACATCCGCCATCACGACGATCACGCCCCGCTTGCGCCTGGTAACTCGTCGGATGATTATCTGCTGCTTACCGTTCCCGACCTCCGCGGCTCCGAGTACGCCCCCGAACCGTGGACCTCTCCGCAGGCGCGCTTCGCACGGAGCCGCAACGCCGTCAGAATCCTCAAGGGACATCCCGGTTCAGGCAAAACCACCGCACTGCTTCACGCAGCCGACTCTTCCCAGGCCGAGCGCGTCTTATACCTGACCTTTTCCCAGGATCTCGCCGCGCTGGCTCGCGACTATTTCGACCGGTTCTGTTCGAGTGCCCGGACTTTCACAGTGCTCACATACCCGGGATTTCTGTCACAGCTTTTGGGCGGCCAAATCGGCCCAAGTGATCCTGTCGAAGCCCGCGCCCAGTTCCGGCGCGACCTTTTCAGCTATCAGCGCTCACTCGGCGGGTGGGCGAACGATCTCGACGCGCTCTACGACGAAATGCACGCGCACTTGGTAGGAGCGGCCGTCCCTCAGCCAGCGGGCCGCTTTCCGAAAGCCGAGCGCATGCGCTTGCCGGAAAGCGCCTACCGCGCCCAGCGTTCCCGATATATCGGAACAGCCGTCGATAACGTTCTCGATGCGGCGCGGCGGCTTGAACGGACCTCCGACACACCACTAGCTGACCGCTACTTTCCCGAACTCGCTCTAGCCTGGCGCGCCGCGCACGCTCTGACGTCGGGATCGCACCACACCGAATCCACATTTCTGGATTACAACTGCATCGCCGTGGACGAAGTCCAGGATCTAACGCCGCTGGAGGCCTTTGTCGTGCTAAGCCTCGCGCGTCGGTTCAGCGCCAGTCGCGGCCCCTCGTCGTTATTGCTGGCGGGAGATGAGGCTCAGACCGTTCGTCCTACCGACTTCGAGTGGGCCTGGCTCAACGATATGCTGCACGCGATGATTGCGCAGCCGCAGGAATTCAAGCTGACCGTTAATCTCCGCAGCCCGCGCCGCATCGCTGATGTAGTGAATCGCGTCTGGGATCTCTACGACTACCTGCATAAACAGGACCGGCCTTCTGGGACTGGATACGCCGAAATCGACGATGATGGGCCCGACCAGATTCTCTATGCCGCCGTGCCACAGGCTGAACTGGCGCCGCTGCTGACCTCGTTGAGCGTTCGGGAAGGGCTTGCGCTGATAGCGTTCGACAAAACGAACCTGCCCAGCGGCATTCTTCCTTTTGTGCTTTCGCCTTCCGAAGCCAAGGGTCTCGATTTTCACTCTGTCTGCGTACTGAACGGCGGCTCGCTTCTGCAGCGCGTTGTGAATGGCAGGGCGTCGGGAGCGGTCGACATGCTCGCCCGGCGCATCGCAATCGATCAGCTAAGAGTGGCGCTTTCGAGACCTACTGAACGTCTGCTCTGGGTAGACGCGGCGCCCGATCCGGCCACTGTTGCGGAGGTCGGCCACCTGCTTCGGCCGCCCGCCGATGCGGCGCTTCATCCGATCACCGCGGAAGCGTTACGGACATGCCTCGAAGAAGAGGAATTGGATCTCGAGGACCGGTTACAGCGCTGCCACAAGGATGCGCGGCAGCTTGTGTCCGTAAAGCCCGATCTGGCATGGTCGCGCGCCCGGCAGGCCGTGGCTCTGCTCGGTCTTCCCGGTGACATCAACTGCGTCACCGATCCGGCCGCTCGCGAAGCCGCATACCTGATGCTCGCGGAGGTTTGTTTTCAGCTCGGGTTCCGGAACAAAAAGCTGTCGCCCGAACTCGGCAGACTCGATCTTTATCAGCACGCGGCTGAGGCTGCGCGGGCCGTGCACAAGTTCCTCCTGGCCAATGCGATCCAGACAATCGGCGCAGCTGAACGGGCCCTCGGACCGGAGCGCCTGAATCGGATCGCTATCGCCGTTCAGGAGATCACCAGGGCTCGCGAGGAACTTCCCGCGTGGCTCATTGTAGAGATCGCGCCGCACGCTGCTTCTTGGTTGGACGAACTCGATCGTCACCTGGAAGCGGGCGACAATGCGATCCTGGCGCAACAAATCCTTCCACCGTTCTTGGACACGCTCGGGTTGCCTGACGCCCAGGCACGCAAGAATCGCTTAACGCAGCGCTCGGTGCAGATTCTGATGAAAAGCCGGCGTCACGCTCAGGCTCTATCTATCCTGGAGAACCTGCCCGAAGCCAAACCGAAGCTTGCCGCCGAGTGCTACGAGGAAATCGGCCAGTTCGCCAAAAGCGCAACCATCTGGCTGGAACTCGGAGATCGCGATCGGGCGTTGAAGTGTTATCGCTCGATTCCCGACTTTGGCGCCGCATTGAATCTGGTCCGGCAGATGGATGACCACGCGGCACGGCCCTCGCTCGAATGGTTGGCTGAATTCGACGCCGTACTCGCGCGCCGTCCCGAGAACTTCAACCGCGCGATGACGCCCCCGGAGAAGAAATTGCTGGAAGCCATGCTGGAACGTGGTCTCGGCGTCCAGCGCAAAAAACCGGCCGCGAAGAAAAAAACGGAATCTCCTCACGCCAGGAAAACCGCCCCACAAAAGCGCATACCCGGAAAGCGCACACCTGATTCGCACAAATAGATTCCAGATTCGGCGTTTTGGGACTGAATCGCGAGCCTCATGCGATTTAATAAAAAGGCATAGTAGGACAGAAAGCGGCTCACGGGTGCCTGGATGGACGAATATCAGCAATATGAGTTCAGCGGGGCGGATGCTCTATGGTCTTCTTTTTCTGTATGTCGTTGTTGCCGGGACCTACCAGATCATCGCTTCGGCTTCGCTAATTATCGAGGTATTCAATCTCCGAAACCAGGTCACAGAGCCCTTCCAAATTGACCAGCGGCGGCCGGTAATCGTCGGCTTGACGGAAGGAGCCAAGGGCGCCGGTCTATCGGTCGGTGACACTGTTCAATCCGTCAATGAAGCTTCTTACAACGGCTATGCGCTTTGGCAGCGCATACGCTGGTACGCTCATCCGGGTGATTCGGTGCGCGTCGGCGTCCATAAACCCAACGGTCGGCGCTCGACCGCTACGGTTCCACTCATCGGCTCTCCGAGAGGCGCCTCGGCCACCACGCCTCCCAGGCAGATCAAAACCGGCGAGGCGATTTCCCTCATCTTTATTTCAATCGTCGTCCCATTCTTTTGTCTCGTACTCGGCGGCTGGGTGGCGTTGGCGCGGCCAACCGATCCGAATGCCTGGTTCATTCTCCTCCTGCTCACCTATCCCGAAGTCTACATATCGGTTGGCACCTACAACGTTATTCCAGAATGGCTCGGTCTCAGGTTGGCATGGCATCTAATCGTGGAAGCGCTGACACCGGGAGCGCTGCTCTTTCTCGGACTGTTGTTCCCCGAACGGTCGCGCCTCGATATCCGATTCCCCTGGCTCAAGTGGCTCTTTCTAGCGGTACTCACCGCCGGGCTCGCAGTTGGTCTCCTGACCGATTACATCGCCTGGTATCGCCTCTCGGTTCTTCCCGATGCGGGTTCAATTGACGCGATCATCGATCCCGCATTGCAGTGGACTTCGGTGTGCTGTTCGGTCCTCTACTGGCTCATGATTCTCGACAAGCTGCGGACCGCTTCATCTCCCGATGCGCGGCGGCGTTTACGGGTGCTCCTGGGCGGTTCAGTCATCGGACTCGGAAGCTTGCTCATTATCTGGGGATTGCTCCCACGATTGGGGATCGCCGACCCGGGTGAAATTCCGTGGCTCGAATATCTCAGCGGAGTGTTGATGCTGTTCTTTCCACTCACCCTCGCTTACGTCGTCATTGTGCAGCGCGCGATGGATGTCCGTATTCTGCTGCGCATGGGAACCATGTACCTGCTCGCACGCACGACTATCCTCGTTCTCCGTTGGGCCGGGAGCGCGGCCCTTGTCTGGTTTGTAGCTATTCCCCTGATTGAGCATCCCCACTCTCGCACCACCGTCCTGATCTGGACATCTGTCCTCCTCGCCTTTGCTCTTCTCTTTCTCACGAAAAAATCGCCTACGGATCTGCTACGCCACTGGATCGACCGCAAATTCTTCCGCGAAGCTTACAATGCCGAAGTCATGCTCGGCCAACTTGCGAAAACAGCGCAAAGCATCTCGGATCCCGCCGCTTTGATCAGTACCGTCGCACACCAGATTGCCGACGCGCTGCATGTGGAACAAATCGCCGTCGCCCTGCGGTGCAACGGCAGTCTTGAACCGGCTTATTCCATCGGCCCGCCTTTTCTGGAAACCGGTTCTATGCGGCTGCTGGGAAAGGCGCATTCCTCAGCGCCGGTCTTTACGCAAAATCACGATTCCACGGGTTCGGAGGGACCGGAACTGCTGCTGCCCTTGCCCGGACGCACGAAATTGTTAGGCGCAATGGCGCTCGGGCCGAAACGTTCGGAAGAACCGTACACGCCATCCGATCTGCGGTTGCTGGAATCAGTCGGCGTGCAGACCGGCCTCGGTTTGGAGCTGAACGAGATGGCGGCGTCGCTGGCGGAAGCTGCAATCGAACGCGCGCAGGCCGCGCGGGAAATGGAGATCGCGCGCGAAGTGCAGGAACGCTTGTTCCCACAGCACTTACCAGTGATTAAGGGAGTGAGTTTGGCGGGATCGTGCCGCACGGTTTTCGGCGTGGGCGGTGATTACTACGACGCGATGGAGATGGAAGACGGGCGGCTGGGACTCGCAATCGGCGATGTCTCCGGCAAAGGAATTTCGGCCGCACTACTAATGGCCAGCTTGCGTGCTTGTCTGCGCACTATGACGCTTACGGCATCGAGCCGATTGCCGGATCTCATGGCGAACATGAACCGGCTTATCTACGAAGCGTCCGCAGTCAACCGGTACGCGACCTTCTTCTTTGGCATCTATGACCCGGCGGCTTGCCGGTTGCGGTATGTAAATGCCGGTCACAATCCGCCCC
>JALYVD010000277.1 GCA_030853405.1 Acidobacteriota bacterium
CCCGAGCGTACTGCAAAGCATGCTCGAGGGCACCCTCCGCTAAGCCGAGCATCTGGGCGGCAATGCCGATCCGGCCCTCGTTCAGAGTTTCGATGGCGATCTTGTATCCTTTTCCAATCTCACCCACCGTCTGTTCGCGCCCTACCGATACGTCGTCCAGGATCAATTCGCACGTCGAGGAAGCCCGAATGCCAAGTTTGTCTTCTTTCTTTCCGACTTGAAATCCGGTCGCGCTCTTTTCAACTACGAAGCAGGTGATTCCGCGGTACCCGGCTGCTGGATCAACGGTCGCGAACACCAGAAAGATGTCCGCCTCATCGGCGTTTGTGATCCAGAGTTTGCGTCCCGAGAGCCGAAATCCATTCCCGTCCTCGACCGCTCTGGTCGATAGCGCGAACGCGTCTGAACCGGACTGCGCTTCCGAGAGCGCATAGGCTCCCACCGAAGTTGTGGCGAGTCGTGGAAGATAACGGGTTTTCTGCTCAGGCGTGCTCCAACGCTCGATTGCATTGTTCACCAACGTGTTCTGTACATCGACGATGACCGAAGCCGACGGATCGATCTTTGCGAGTTCTTCAATGGCCAGAATGGATTGAAAGAAAGTTCCTCCCTGGCCCCCATACTCTTCTTTTACATCGATTCCCATCAGGCCTAACTCGAACATCTCGAGCAGCAAGTCCGGCCGGAATTTTCCCCCTGTGTCCATGGACCGTACGTGCGGGGCAACGCGTTCTTTAGCGAACTGCCGGACAGAGGCCTGGAACAGTTGCTCCTCCTCGTGCAGTACGGTGAGCGGGCTCGCTTGAAAATCGGCGCTTTCGGGCATGACCGGACATATGATAACGCCCGACCGATTAGGGATGGGCGATAACCATCAATGTTTTAGCTCGATCCAGCGTGCATTGCAGAGCGATTCGCAGGTTTTCCGGGTCGAGAGCGCCGAAACTTTCATCCAGGATGATGAGATCGGGATTTTGCAGGAGTGCACGGGCGATATAGACACGGCTCCGTTCCCCGTGCGATAGCTGCCAGCCACCCTCTCCTACCATTTGCATTAGACCGCTTGGCATCCGGTCAAGCAGATCTCCCAGCCCCAGTTCCCGGCACACGATCTCGGCTTCCCGCATATCATGCGCGCTCGGGGGCCACTGTTTGCCCATCAGCAGATTGAATGCCAGCGTCTCCGTGAGAACGTGATTCTCGTGGAACTGCGGGGCTGCTCCGACACGTTCACGCCAACCGGCGGTTCCCAAGGTATGGACGTCCAGACTATCCGCCAGCAATAACCCTGAATCCGCCTGGCGGACGCCTGACAACAGCGACGCCAATGTTGTCTTTCCGCCCCCCGATGGCCCCTCAATTAAAATGCGGTCGCCGAATCGAACGGTTAAGCTACACCCCTGAATAACCGGGTTGCCCTGCTTGCGGTAGCGAAAGGTAAGCCTGTCGACGTCGAGAATTTTTCTGCCGTGTCCCTTTGTGTCTGAACCGGCTTTGTTTCCATGCTGGGCTACCGCCTGCCCCAGTTTCTCGGGCCGCGATGCCGCTTGAAACAACGGCGCAATTCTTTTCCATGACACGCAAGCCGCGGCAATCTCTGTGAAGGATCCGACCAGCCGATCAAAACCGGTGAAAGCGAGCAGAATTCCGCCTAAAATGACGGCCGCGTGAGTATTTGAAAATTGTCCGGTAGCCATGGATGGCGCCAAGCAAGCAATCCCCGCGATAAGCCAGCCGCGCGGAATTCCGGACAGAAGCGCTCCGCTGTGATCGACGGAACGCGCCACATGCAGGTAATTGTCAAGCGATCTGTCTTCTGAATCATGCCAGCGGCTGATCGGCTGTTGAGCGAGCCTGGTCCTGTGCCCAATCATTGATTCCACAGTGTCGTGAGTAAGCTTGATTCGCGTATCCGTGGCCGTCGCGGTACGCTTCAGGAACCTCCACGCAAGCAAACCGGTAAGGATGGTCCAGCCGGCCAGCAGCAAAGCGATCGGCCCGAGTATCACGGCGGCCAGCGCGAGTTCGACGAGCGCCAGCAACCCGGCGATACCGCCGCCTAGAGCAAGTGTTTCGAGCGCCTCGGCTTCAAGAGCCTGGCCCAGAAAACTGCCGATCCCCTGATGCTTGACCTCTTCCGGTTGGAGGCGCATAACACCGCAAAGAAGCCTTCGTTTTAAAAGCCCCCCAAGGCTGATAACGATTTCGCCTTGCGTCCACGTTCCGAACACGCGGAAGGGGATTATGCTCGCGAGCAGCAGGGCCCATCCGGCCAGCCAGCCAGAGTCAAGACGCCCTTCGAAGGAGAGCGTCCCGAGAATCGCCCAGGAGGCGAGCCAAAGCAGATATTGCACCGCATGGGCGGAAATAAGGGCACATGTCCGGCGAATCGTATTGGCCTGTCCGAGCCAGGGCAAAACCGCCGCGCCAGTGGGTCCACGAAAAATCCAACACTGATCGAAACGCCGTTCGGCAAATTCTTCCCGGAGCAGCGCCGCCGTTGTGCGTATCCGGCGGCCTTCCGGGAGTCCCGCCGATTCGAGGAAACTTGCCACTTCCGCGCGGTGCTTCCGTTCGAACGGTTCCCGGAGTTCCCTTGCAATTGTCTGAATGGGCAGCCGGATCACTTTTAAGGACGGCGTCAGTAACGAGAGTGTCTTGCGACTGGCTTGAAGAACGGCAACGTAACTCGTTTCTGAGATTCGAATCAGCGCCGGGCTCAGAACTGCAAACTCTTCCTCGATATCTCGAAAAGCGATATTGATCTTCTCCGCTTCACAACCCAAGCGCCTCGCAGCGCCGTCAACCCAGCCGGAATCGAGCGTAGGTGTTGCAAACGGCTCTTCCGTGCAATTGGTTCCTAATCCCGACTTCCTGAGCAGGGCTGTCAGACAGTCGAAGAGACGACTGTCTGGCCATGCGGCTTCTGACAGCGCTATTGCGTACCTCACACAGCCTCGATATTCTGCGATTGCACCTGCTGTCCGGCTTCGGGCTGCTCTTCAAGAATTCTGCCCGCGTGAACACGAACGTGCCGCCAGTTCGAACCGGACCACATGCCAGAACGGGTTTGCCGCTCCGCTGCAAGAAGCTGTGCGTATCGCGAGCCAGGATTCGAGAAAAGGTCCAGCGGCGTGCCCGATTCGGTGATTCGGCCGTTTTCTATGACAACGGCTCTGTCGAACTGCTCGGTCTCGGAGATGTCGTGGGTAATGCAGAGCAGAGTGCAGTCGCGCCAGAGTTCTCTCGCCCGGCACAGCAATTCCCGGCGCTTCTCCCGGTCCAGGCCCCGAAACGGCTCATCAAGAATCACCAATCGCGTATTCTTGCGGAGCATCGCCCGTGCCAGCCGGACTCGTTGTCCTTCCCCTCCGGAAACCAGTCCGCCTCCTTCGCCCAGGTTCGTTTGGAAACCCTCCGGTAGCGTTTCGAGCACGCCTCTCAGCATGGCGGATTCGACAGCCTGTTCCATTTGCGGAGGCTCTGCTTCAGACCCATAGACGAGATTCGAATAGAGCGACTGATTCCAGAGGTGGACCGACGGGTCAACCCAAGCTGTTGATTCGCGGAGTTGCCCGTACTCAATTTCCGAACCGTCCACCAGAACCGTTCCAGCGCTTGGCTTGAGCCATCCCAGGAGCAATCCCGCAAGAGTTGACTTGCCCGCTCCCGATGGACCCACGACGGCTGTATGGCTGCCCGCCTCCAGAGTGAGCCCAATCTCTTCCAGAATCGTATGCCCTGACGCAACCACCGAAACATCGCGAAATTCGATGCGGGGCGCTTTCCCTTTTTTATCGAATTCCGCGGCTGCCTCGTTCTTGACTGACTCTTCAGGCGCTCCGAGCGGATCCAGCAAACGTAGAGTCAGATTGCGGTAATAAGGATAGCGCCGCGCAAGCGATGCCAGGTCCTGGCCAAGTACCGGCAAATTCAAGGCCCAATATGCGAGCAGCAGTACTCTGCCGATATCCGCACTTTGCCCACCGTGCAATGTACGGCTCAGGAGCAGCAACGCTACAAGTCCAAAGGTCGCCACGGACTGCAGAGCCTCCAAAGTTGTCACAGCCTTTTGAAGTTTGAGTCCCGCGCCAGCCCATTCTCCGAGGAGTTTCTCGTGTTCACGGCGAATTTTACCCTCCGCGCCATGCGCGCGGATGGCAAGCAACCCAAGCAGCGCATCCAGATAGAAACGGGTAAGTCCAGCGGCCTGACTTCTCACCCGCAGATCGCGTTCTGTCAGAAGCGACTGGGCTGCGAAAGGCGGTATTAGCGCCGCACCGGCCAGGAGAAGGACATAGGGCCAAGCGGAGGGCTCCAGCCAGATCACCCCGGCTGCGGTCGCGCAGAATTTGAGGACGGCCGACATCAGTTGCCGCACTAAGTTGGGCAGTTGATTCAGGCGATGAGTCGCATGGCTGCGCTCGGCCATGTCGGAAGTAAGGCGGCTTTGAAAATAACGGTCGCCGAGCCTCGGAATCTTCTGCAGAAAGGCGATCCGAAAATGGTTCTCCAGTTGACGCCCCAACCGCCGAACGCTTAGAAAGAGCGGAATTTCCAAAATCAGCATCATGGCGCTAAAAGCCAGTACGGCAAAAAGCGCGGCAATACGCTGGCCGGGCAGCCGCAATTCGGAAACAACGTCGAAAAGACCTCTGAAGAGAAGCGCTTCTACCAGAACTCCTCCGGCGGAAATAAACAGCGCCAGAAGAATCGATCCGAGGCCAATGGCGCCACTCGTGCCGAGAAATCTTAGAATCTCTCGCCCCGGCCGGAGGGGAGCCTCACTTAGGGCAGCCGTCAATTCCGGGCTCAAAGGCTCTTCCGCGGTCCGTTGTCTGAGACCGCGCACCCTCACGAGCACTACGCCTTTCATCACGACTTGTTCTTCACCCTCGTCATCCGGAGGAGCGGTGCAGACGGACCAATACTGCGATGGAATTGCATCGGGATTTTCGCAAAACTTTTCGAGCACTCGAACGGATTCCCGTCCGTGTTCAAGCCCTTTGGCATTTTGGAGCGACCGCACCAGGCGGGCGGCTGCATCCAGCGTCCCGAACAGTCGCCAAGTCGCATCCTCTTGGGACCGCGTCCTCAAGCGCTGGGCTTCCGTTTCTGAAGCGCCAAGTTGTTTAAGCCGCCTCTTCAGCGTGGATTGAAACTCTTCTGAACCTGCAAATTCACGCCAGCTCTCCGCCGGGACAGGCATTGCATGTTTGAACGTCTCCGCGCTGAACTGTTCGACTGTGGTCCAGCGGCGGCCTACCGCCGGGTCCATCACCTGTAATAAGTTGCCGTGCCGGCGCCAAACGACGACAAAGTGAGTCATCCCGTCCGGACGCTGCACTACGACCACGGCTGGAAGTGCATTCGCCTCCGGCAGGAAGACATGGTCAACCGGAAGCATGACCTGTTCCGCTTCAAGCCCAAGCAGGTTCGCAACGGTTTCCATGGTATCGATTGAGGTACCGTCAACACTCGTTTGACACGCTTCCCGTAACCGGCCGTAGCTAACCGCGATGCCAAACCCGGCAAGCAGGCATTTCAGCGTGGCAGGTCCGCAGTCCATGTTCGAGGTCTGAACCACCTCAGGAGCGAAGAAGCTTCTCACTGGCCGTTCACCATGCTGCCGGCCGATCGAAGGATTAGCGCTGCGGGAGAAGTGCGTTCAATTTCCACTTCAAGCGAACCGGGTAATCCGTGCTGCACAGGTATACGCAGATGTTGGGCGCGATCGACTGTCAGTTCAACGCGCACCTTCCCGTCGTGGATCTCGCTTGCCACCCGGCTGACGTGAGTGGCGACAGTTCCAAACTGCGCCCAGGGAAATGCCTGTAAACGAAGAATTCCGTGTTGCCCCGGGTGTAATCTGCCCATGGCGGTCGCCGGATTGAATTCTGCAACCACGTGGAGTTCGTCGTTCGGAAGAATGATCCCCAGTTGCTGTCCTTCTACAATATGAGCTCCCTGATGTAGCACGACGCATTCGCCCAGCCGTCCGGAGATTGGGGCTCGAATGCGCTTTCTCTCAATCTCGTATTCGAGCCGCCGAATCGCCGCCGAAGAGGTCTCAACGTCCGCCTCCAGTTTCGCCTCGTCGCCGGCGATCTGTCTAAGCCGGACCTCGCGATCTCTTTCACGGACTTGCAATTCTGGCTCAAGGCCGCCCGCTGCGATTTTAAGACTTTCCGCTGCGGCGCGTTTACTTTGAGCCTCCGCTTTGGCTCGCTCGGCGTCAGCCACAGCGAGAATTCCTTCACTTCTCAGGCGGCTCGCACGGTTCGATTCCCCCTCCGCAAGAATGGCTTGTGCCTCCGCCTGGCGGTATTGCGCCATGGCCTCTTCCTTGGAAAATCTAAGCACTTGCCGCTCGTCGCCTTGCCCGGCCTGTTCGGATTTCATCTGCGCCTGCAATGCCTGAAGCTGCGGCTCGATACTGATTCGGCGCGCCTGTTCTTCCGCAAGATTTAACTGTTCGGCGCTGCTGTCGAGAGCGATCAGCACTTCTCCCGCCTGCACTTGGCTTCCTAATGTGAGGCGAGAGTAGACCAGTTGCCCTGCGAGACTTGCTTGTACCGGGTATGTTGAGGCGTTTAATTCCAGGCGAGCGGAGTCGGAGACCTCGTACTCTGTTACTCGCGCTCTGAAAGCCCAAAATAGCCACGCAAATACCAGCAAGAGTCCTATCGCGATTGCCGTGATTGACCTCGATCCGCTATCGGCGCTCAGCGAGCGGCCAATTCGATGAAAGTTGCTGGGCATATCTACTCGAAGTTCCTATCGTCGGTGAAGAGGCGAAACTATAGATCTGAACAAAAAAATTGGGCCGAATCACCTTGAGCAGCGAAACGGCCCTAGATTGTCCTAAAGTTCCGGGAAGATTTGCCGAATAGTCTGTTATGACCACAGACCACACAAATCTTTCTTTCTTACTCGTTGCTACTTAGTTGCCGTCGATCTGACCCCAGTTAGCGCGGCCTGCTTTAACGTTGCTCTTGATTTTCATGTGTGTGTCCTCCTTTCCTTATGCTGGTTCTGTTTGCCCAAAACAGAATCAATTAGCTGTTGTCGGTGATCTGGCCCCAGTTGGCGCGGCCTGCTTTAACGTTGCTCTTGATTTTCATGTGTGTATCCTCCTTTTTAAACTTTTTCTGCTGGCCCACAGCAGAATTGTTTTTCTTTCGTGAAATCAGAATAACTAAATGGCAGGCGATTGCAAACAGACTTGCGGTACTAGACGTCAGAGCAGGACTGCCGGATTCCACCCGGAAGCTCGCCCCAAGCCTAGTAAAACTGGCCAGTTAGGAGTACTCTTCCCGGACTGGCCACCTGGTATAGGTGTCTGTCCCGCCACTCTCTCCGAAATGGGAAATATCCTAATCCGATGAGAAAAAGCAGCAATTTAAACCACCATTGTTTTCTATTTGTACGAAGTATATCCGTCCAGACACCTTAGACGGAAGAGTTTTCTTGGGGTATAGGGGGTAGGATTTTTCTTATAGCCTAGCCCCTACGTATAGCCTTTACCGCTAGAATCACCCTACGACCGTCTGCTGCGATTCATTACCCTGATGTTCGCTCCGCTATCATCTGGCGGAATGGATGATTCTCCCGGCAATGTGACCAACGAGGCTCACCCCGCGCCATCCGGCCACTCGCGAAACTTCCCGGCCGAGCGGTTGCTGGTCTATGCCGTGGCTCTCCTGATCTCGGCCGGACTGATCGTGTATGCCGTCACGAGATCTTTTGTGTGGGATGAAGGATTTCATCTCATCGCCGCGCAACTGATCGTCCACGGTAAGAAGCCCTACATCGACTTTTGTTTTCCGCAAACCCCGCTGAATGCCTACTGGAACGCCGCGTGGATGCGGGTCTTCGGCCAAGGCTGGCGAATTACGCACGTAGCTGCCTCGCTGCTCACGGCCGGCACTCTGGTGCTGATCGCCCATTATCTTTTGCGGCGCCTTCCGACGTCCCGCTGGCGCACTGCCTGCATCCTGGTGACGCTTGTAGTTTTCGGGTTGAATACAACCGTAGTGCAGTTCGGTCCTATCGCGCAGGCTTACGCGATGTGCCTGTTTACGGCGTTTGCGGCATTTAGCCTCGCCACAAGATCGGTCGAGCGGGAAAGTTCCCTCTTAGCGCTTTTCGCTGGACTCTTCGCCGGAACGGCTGCAGCATCCTCGTTGCTTAGTGCGCCGGTCGCATGCGTATTGCTCCTCTGGATCTGGTGGCAGAACCGGAACGGCGGCGCAATCGCAAAAACCACGGCGTTTGTGCTCGGGGCGGCCATTCCTTTCATCCCAGTCTTTTGGCTATTCGCTCAGGCGCCTCATCAGACGTTTTTCAATATTGTTCAGTACCAGGCGTTGTTCCGCCGTGTGGACTGGGCGGGCGCCACTCCTCACGACGTTGACGTGCTGACGAGCTGGGTAGACTCCGGCGCGACGCTTCTGCTGTGCCTACTCGCGGGGGCGGGGCTGGTGTATGCCAGAAAAAGCGAGCGTAAATCCCCCCTGGGCCGCGAGCTTTACCTGTGCGGTTGGATATCGCTTGCCCTCATCGCCTATCTTTCTACGGCGCACCCCACGTTTGGGCGTTACTACATCGTCGTCATTCCATTCCTATCCGTGCTCGCCGCCCCAGGTCTTTACTTTGCCGGATCGCGGCTCTTCTCCGAGGAAAAACCACTTTGGCCAGCTTCGGCGGTCGCCCTTCTTGCCGTTCTTTCCATTTTCAGAGCACTCTTCAATGACCGCGACTCGGCCAACTGGCAGCGTTATGAAGAAGTGGCAAGGAAGGTAGCTAGCGTCACTCCAGCCAGCGCAAGATTATTTGCAGACGAGCAGGTTTATTTCCTCTTGAAGCGAACGCCGCCTCCCGGCATGGAATTCTCCTACTCTCACAAACTGCAACTTCCACCGCGCGAAGAAGCAGCCCTGCATATCATCTCCGAAAAAGAGCTTGAGACGCAGGTGAAAGCAGGCGTGTTTCCGACTCTAGAAACCTGCAACGATGACCGGATCGACGACTGGGAACTGCCAAAGCTGTATAAACAGCGTTCCGATATCGAGGATTGCTCCGTTTTCTGGGATTATCGCGGTGGAACTAAGTGATTTCCTCCTCGTATTCCGGTTTGACTAGCAGCCATGCGATAGCTCCCGTCGCGCACAAACACGCTGCCACCAGGAACGAAGCGGTCCAACCGTAGTTTTTTGCAATCCAAGGCGTCAAAGAAGCGGTCAGCGCTCCCCCGAATTGGCCGCCCATGTTCATGAATCCTGAAACCGATCCCGCCGAGCTTTTCCCGATATCCGCTGAAATCGACCAGAAGGAACTCTGGGAGATGTAGAGCGCCCCGGCCCCAGCCGCCAGAACAATGCTCGCGGCCTGTGCGCTGGCCACCAGCGTTCCAATCGCGATCAAAACGGCACAGAGTCCAATCGCAGCCGCAGCTAAATAACAGCGCCCTACTCGCTTGCCGTGTTGTTTCGTTAAGCGATCACTGATCCAGCCTCCCAACGGAGAAGCAATTCCCATGGCCAGTAGCGGGATCATTGTGTAGATCGTGCTGTGTGAAAGATCAAGTTTCCGAACCGTGCCGAGATATTTGAAAAACCAGGTAAAGAATATCCACGCCACATAGCCGTACGCGAAATAGCTGAACGTGACTGCCCACACGTTCTTGTCACTGAGGATCACGCCCCACGAAAGCTTCGAGATCTTCCCTTTCGCAACTGCCGGGGGGAGTCCATCCTCAATCAGCGCAAGTTCTCCGGGCGACACCCAGGGATGTTCACTGGGCTTGTTTCTCGCAATGAAATACCAGACTGCGCCCGCTATCAAGCCAAGAATCGCGCTCGCCCAGAAACAGGAACGCCAGCCGTAATGCACCTTCAGGAAGGCGATCAGTGGCGGCGTCATGCCGGATCCGAAGCCCACGCCCGCGAAAATAATTCCGTTCGCGATCCCGCGCTCCCGGCCCGGTATCCAGGACGCGACGATGCAGTTCGAAGCGGGATAAACAACCGCCTCGCCCATGCCGAGCGCAAATCTAATCGCAATCAAGAGCAGAAGCGAATAGCCAAGGGCCGGGGAAACGACCGTGATCATCACCGTAAAAACCGCCCACCAGACCACGCCCAAACCGAGCACCTTACGCGGCCCCAAACGGTCTGCCAAAGCGCCCCCCGGAGTTTGAAACAATGCATAGCCCAACACGAATGCGCTAAATACTAACCCAAGATGCGGGTCATCCAGATGAAACTCGTTCGCGATCTCCGGGCCTGCAATAGAGATATTGACGCGGTCTATATAGGCAACGGCACTGACCACGAACATCCAAAAGATGAGGAGCCAGCGCACACGGCTGTTCTTAGATTGATCCACTGAGCCACTATACTGAACTACCTCGGGTTGAACCTCCCGCCCGGTGTTCTATGGGATCCAATTCAGACTGACGGCTATCGTTTGCGAACCGCCGTCCGAATAGGGAGCAACCGTAGGCCGCGTCCAGGCCGCGTGTTGCCGGTGAAGATGCCCCAGATGTTCGTTATCGGTGTTGACCACAAACCTGCCGATGAAGTAGCCCAGTGCGCCGCCGACCAGCACGTCGGAAGGGAAGTGCTCTCGCGCCGCTACACGTGAAGCGCTCACCAGGGTTGCGTAGCTGTATGCCACGAACGGGACCCATTTGTGGTTGCCGTATTCATGAGCCACGACAGAAGCGATCGCCCAGGCCTGCGCTGAATGGCCGGACGGAAAATCTGTTCCCCCGTGCTCAAAGTGACCGCCGCCGCCGTTCTCTAGAGGCCGTTCGCGCCGTGCCACAACTTTGAAGACGCTAAATACTATATCGGCATCAATCAGAGCTTGCACTCCAAGCGCGCCTGTATCCCGGAGTTTCTCATTTTCCCTTGCCGCACCCCACAGGAAGAGAGCGCCCGCAAACGGATAGACGCTATAGAACTGACCCGCGCGCGATGCATCAAGTCCGACATCGACAGACGTTCCCGAGCCGGGCAATTGTTTCGAGATCTTGTGATCAGTTGCAATCAGTGCGCCAGCAGCCGCGCCGAAAAGCAAGAGATATTTCGCTTCCTCCCGCTTCATGTGAAAAGGACTGGTCCATATGTCCTTTTGGTCCAGAAGCACGTTCATCGCGCCCTTCTTAACAAGTGATCCCGACGCGGCGGGGTCATCTACGTACAGGTTCCGGTCTCGCACGTCGAATTGCGCGCTCGGCGGCCCTTGGGAATCGCCCGGCGTCTGGGCCGGAGCTACAAGCGAGCACCCCAGCACGACCGACAGAAACATTGGCAGAGACATCAATGTAGCTTTCAATTTAATTCTTGTGGTGCAGGTCCAACCCCACATCCACCTTCCGGTAGTTTCCGGTGATCTTAAAGGGTAGTATCTGATCTCCGTGTCTCTTCTTCAAAAAAGGAGTCAGTGCCTTCAGAAGAACAGACTTAAACTCCGTCGCGGCGGCCGAGGGACTGCCTCGTGTGTCTAACTTCCCGTGAAGATCGATATTATAGTCCAGAAGGTTGTAAGTTCCGTTCATCCATGCTCGCCCCTGTCGGTAACATGTCAATTGTCCGCCTCAATTAACAAATGAAATGTCCGCTTAAGGAGCGGGTGGGAAAAGCTGAACGGTGTGGAACCCGACGAACAGCAGATTCCAGCCGCGGAAATCGAGCGG
>JALYVD010000284.1 GCA_030853405.1 Acidobacteriota bacterium
GCAAGCGATGTCACACTACCATCTTGCCCGCGTATATGATCGGCTTGCGGAACCCGAGCGCGCGAAGGCGGAGCGGGAGATCCACCGGCAATTGACGACGGGAAAGGAACGATGAAATGAAAAACCGCTTACTTGCGTGCGCGGCTCTGTTGGCGGGGGTGGCGAGTGGTCAGGTTTTGGCTACCGCGCACCGCGACTCCGGCCAGCCATTGTTGAGTCCTGGCGACACTTGGTATAGTTCGGGACTCTTTAATGCGGCGGCCATAAGGCGGGGCAAGAGTACGGTGCTGCTGTTCCGGGCTCAGGACAAGAACCATACGTCCCGCATTGGGCTGGCGGAGAGTTCGGATGGACGGCATTTTTCGATTCGTCCGGAGCCGGTGCTTTCGCCGGATGCAAGTTACGAGAAGAACGGTGGCGTGGAGGACCCGCGTGTTGTTCGGATCAACGGCACTTACTATTTGACTTACACGGCTTATGACCTTCATTCGGCTCAACTTTGTCTTGCAACTTCGAAAGACCTGATTCACTGGCAGCGGCGAGGCATTCTGCTTCCGGCGTACAAAGGCACATGGAATGAGCAGTGGACAAAATCCGGCGCTATCATTCCGGAGAAGGTGAACGGCCACTGGTGGATGTACTATCTCGGCACGCGTAAAGACAAGGATGGAGTATCGCGCGATTACATGGGGCTTGCCGCGTCAGACGATTTGTTGCACTGGAAGGATGCGACGGAGAAGCCAGTTCTAGATCGACGGCCCGATGCTTTCGACTCGCGCGTGATGGAACCGGGGCCGCCGCCGTATGTCACGGATGCGGGGATTCTACTGCTCTATAACGGTGCGGATGAGCATCTGGTGTACGGTCCGGGTTGGGTGCTGTTTGACCGGCACGATCCAAAACGAGTTATTGCACGCTCCGACGCTCCGTTTATTGTGCCCCAATTACCTTGGGAAAAGACGGGCAACGTGCCGAACGTTATATTTCTGGAGGGGGCCGTAACCGAGGCTGCTTCGGGAAAACATCTGAAACTTACCGGATATTACGGCGCGGCGGATAAGTATATCGGGGCGATGAGCATTTCTATTCTGGAACGTTAGCATCAGATGCTCTCTCGCCGGTCTCTGATCCAATCACTCTGCGCATCGCTGCCGGTCTTTTCGCTCGATCAATTGTTGCCGGGTGCGCCCGAGCTTGGCGTGCAGTTCGTAAATGTTGCAAAGCAGGCCGGTTTAAATCAGAGGACGATTTTCGGAGCGGAGTCTCGCAATAAGTATCTGCTTGAGACGACCGGCTGTGGGGTCGCGTTCTTCGATTACGACAACGATGGGTGGCTGGACATCTTCTTTGTCAACGGAACACGGTTCGCGACGACTTACGCGGCGGGGAAGGAGCCGATCAGCCGACTATACAAGAATAATCGGGATGGCACTTTTACCGACGTGACATTGAAAGCCGGACTGGCTCGTACCGGATGGGGACAGGGCGTTTGCGCTGGAGACTATAACAACGATGGTTACGAGGATTTGTTTGTAAGTTACTGGGGTAACTGCGCACTCTATCGCAATAACGGCGACGGTACGTTCACGGACGTGGCGGAGAAGGCGGGGGTGACGACGCGCACGACGACGGGTCTTAAGCGCTGGAATACGGGCTGCGCATTCCTCGATTACGAACGAGACGGGCATTTGGATCTGTATGTAGCCAATTACATCGATTTCGATCCAAAAACCGCGCCGCTGCCGGAGAGTGGTCCGTGCTTATATGAAGGGCTGGTTGTGGCGTGTGGTCCGCCTGGCCTGCAGGGCGCGAGAGATATTCTGTTCCATAACAATGGCGACGGAACCTTCACGGACGTTTCGGAAAAGGCGGGCATCCTAAAGAAGCAAGGTACTTATGGATTGGGCGTTCTTGTTGGGGACTTCGATAACGACGGCTGGCCGGATATCTATGTAGCGGACGACTCCGCGCCGTCCGCGCTCTTCCGCAATAATCACGACGGCACGTTCACGGATATCGGTTTAGAGTCGGGCGTCGCGTTTGGCGCCGATGGAAAAACACAGGCGGGGATGGGGGTCTGCGCGGCAGATGTTTTTGGGAATGGGCGGCTCGCGATCTTTAAGACCAATTTTGCCGGGGACACCTCAAGCCTATACCGCAATCTGGGCGACGACAACTTCGAAGATGTAACGTTTCAGGCCGGTCTTGGCCGCAATACGCGCTTTCTCGGGTGGGGCGCTTCGTTTCTCGACTTCGACAACGACGGCTGGCCCGACATTCTCACGTGCAACGGGCACGTGTATCCCGAAGTACGTGAGAAAGCGAGCGAATCAGGATATCGAGAGCGGAAGGTGCTCTATCGAAACCTGGGTAATGGCAAGTTCGAAGATGTCTCGCTTGAAGCAGGGCCGGGAATTCTTGAAACGGTTCCGGGCCGTGGCTGCGCCGTGGGAGACTTCGATAACGACGGCGATCTGGATGTGGTCGTGAATTGCGTTAACGATGTTCCTCAACTTTTGCGTTGCGATAGCACGCTTAAACATAACTGGCTGAAGGTTAAGACGATCGGGAGTAAATCAAACCGGTCGGGCATTGGTGCGCGCATTTATTGTACGCCGGAAGGGGCGCATCGTCAGATGGATGAGATCCGGAGCGGAGGCAGCTATATGTCTCAAAGCGACTTACGCGTACACTTCGGCTTGGGAACGGCTACGAAGGCAGATATCGAGATTCACTGGCCAAGCGGACAAGTGGATAAGTATGCGGGTTTGGCAGCTAATCGAGTGGTGACGGCGACCGAAGGGAAAGGGCTTAGTTAGATGCCGCCGAGGCAGGCTTTGGCCGCCCCATTAGCTTCTGTTGATCGCCCGGGGTTAATTGGTCGTACAGCTCCGTGAACACCGCGTTAGTCCATCCGAAGCCAGCCTGGTTAGCACTGTAACCGAAGTGAATGTTAGCGCTGACGTTCGAGCCGCGATGGACGACATCGTACTTTTCGACGATGTAGCCCTGGCGTAAGAACTCGCTCCGAACCAGCGACAGAAATTCCATGGAAATGCGCTCGGCGTCTTCGTTGTAACCGTATCGGCGTAAGCCGTCAAGAGCGATCATCTCAAGCGGCGCCCATCCGAAAGGAGCGTCCCATTGATTTCCACTGGCATACGTGCTGGTCTGCAGTCCGCCCGGGCGTTCAAACCGGGCTAAGTTCTTCTCAACGGCAGCCGCTTGTTCTTTAGTCGCCAGACCGGCCCAAAGAGGGTAAAAAGTGGTGAGGAATTGGTAATTACGAACTTTTCGGGTGACAAAATCGTAATCGAAATACAAACCGGCGCGCTGATCCCAGGAAAGGCTGTTGATGCGCTGGGCCCTGCTTCGGGCTCGCTCTCGCCAGACGCTCGTCTCAGCACTTTTGCCAAGAATGTTCAGGATTTCGGCGGTTTGCTGTTCCATCAAATACAGCAACGAGTTCAGGCAAACGGGATCGTAGTGGATGATGTCCAGATCGAAGGGCCCGAAGCGGTTTGAGGGATCGAAACCGGATTCACGCATCGACCGGTCGCTTTTATAAAAAAGCGGTGTTAGTTGATTGGTCTTTTTGTCATAGTATTGGCTGACATCGTAATCGGTAATCACATGCGTCCGGAAATACTGCTCCACTAATTCGTAATGTGTACGTCCTTGGGCGTCGCGTTCCGCCGAAACGGATTCCGGAGCGGGCCCTTCACCGAAATCATAGTAGCGCGACAGGCCGGTGTCGGTTAAGTGCGGCCCTTCGGTCCAAAAGCGATAATATTGTTCGATAAGCGGCAGCGCGCTCTCCAACCACTTACGATCATGTGTCTTGTTATAGACACCCAGGACCATCTGCGTTAGGAAGGGCGGTTGTGAGCGGGTCAAATAGTAAGTGCGGTTGGCATTTAATACTTTGCCATAATGTTGTGTTTCGTACAGAAAGTTGTCGGCCATATCTTTGGCGAGTTGCAGTTCGCCATCGCGCAATAACCCAAGCTGAATGAAGTAGCTATCCCATCCATACATCTCATTGAAGCGGCCGCCTGGAACGACATAAGGTTGGGGAAGAAACAGTAACCCCTGCTCCTTCAGCTGATTCAGGTGTTCCGGAAGGACAAGCAAGTCGATTTTTCCGAAATCAGCAGCCGACATTTCTTTCTTCAACTGAGCAGCGACGGGAGAAAGACTGGAGTCGTCAGGAATGTACACAGCCCATTTGCCGTCCACGCCGGGGTGGAACTTGGGATCGACAGCGGCAGTTGCGAGGTCCTTGTTCGAACGTGTGAGAACGGCCCACGTCTGCTTTATATAGGTAAGGATCGGCTGACTCCGAGCGTTTGCCGCGCCGCAAATAACGATACCAGACAACAACGCAGTCGCGAGATTTATCTTGAAGGACTTCCGCATACGATCCATTCGGCCTATCCTACCAGCGAAATACCACGGTACGCGTTTGATATCCCTCCCCCACCGGGAATCGAACATGAATGCGCCCGTCCCGATACACAGCGCCCGTAACGGTCACACTGGGTTCATTCAATCTTACGAACAGATCGTAAGTGGAGTTTCCGGCCGCCGACAACGAGAACGTTGCCTGCCGGTTCGCATATTCTTCATTTATGACTTTAAGCTGGTGCGTGGCCGCGCCCTGGTCCGGGGGATTATCGGGAATTGACAACTCCACGGCGGGCAGAGGTAAAGATATGACATGTACCGCGGCCGGACGGCTTTGGCAGGGCTCGGCTGGGGTACTTCCGCTTACGAGACACAGGACTTCCGGACCTTGAGAGTAGACCGTGATCATCATGTGTCCACCCTTGCGCGAGTATTCCACCCGCAACGACGATTTTCCAAAAGGCACATTGCGCAATTGAGCGCTATTCCACTCGGCGGGAAGATGCGGATCGACTCGAAGAGTTCTATCGAGGGCGTTCGACTCTACACCAAATAGTCCGCGCATCAGCGGTGTCAGCACCATGGCCGATGACCACGTCTGATGGGAACTGCTTCGGCCTAAGGGCTGGTAAAACTCTCCGGAAAGTAATTCAGTCACGGATCCGAGGTCCTGGTCCCAGGTCAAATTCGCGTTTTGCATCAGATGCGCAAAAGCCGAAAGCGTTCTGCCTGAGCGGTATTCCGCGAGCGAAACCCAGCCAGTAAACAAGGGCCAGACAGAACCCTGGTGATAGCTGATCGGGTCGTAAAAGGACGTTTTATCGCTGATGTCGCGCGTGCCCCAATCGGTTGAAAATTCCGGCGACGCCCACCTCGACAGCATAGGGCCGGCATTCGCTAACGAGAGCGTTCCGTCCCACCAGGCGACCGACGGATAGATACTTGCCGTTTGATCCAACGAGCCGTCGGACTTACGGCTGAAGGCGTAGAACTTCTGAGTCTTTTCGAAATATTCCTTTTCGATTGCATCCTGAATCTGCACCGATTTCAGGTGTGCTGCCGCCGAGAGATCGAGCTCTTTCATGAGCGAGGCGAGATGGGAAAACGCCGCCGCGGATTGCTGATCGAGCGCGGCCAGATAGATCTCCTGGTGTGGCATGCCCGGCGGCCAGGATTCCACCCACCCTGTTCCTTCCGTGTTTTCATAGATGCCGTCCTTATCTGAATCGTGATCTCTCGTGAAGCTATAGGCCTTGCGTACGCTTGCCCAGTTCGTTTGCAGATATTGGAGGTCTCCACTGGTTCTGATGTAGTCCCACATAGCCATCACCAAGAGCGGTGTCGAATCGGCAGAAGCATAAAAGTATGAGGTCGCTTTCCAATCAATGGAATCGGCTGATTGCGAGAATTCATGCATGATCTTGCCGTCAGGCCGCTGCCGGTGAATAAGAAAATCGAGCGCTCTCCTGGTGAGAGAGAAATCGCCGTAGCTGTTGATCGCGTAAGTGGTCCAGAGGGTATCGCGGCCGAAGAACCACGCATAGCCCGGACGTGCTGAATCTGCCGATTCGTAATAACCCGCCACCAGCCCAGTCTCACCCTGGTAGGCAACTTGCGTCTGGTCGATAGAAAGCTCCGCCCATTGCGCCGCTTCGTTCAGTTTCTTATTGGGCGTTTCGGTCACCACCCGGCTATCGAAAAAGTGTGAGTAATAGTTCGCGGTTTCCCGATAAAGCTGGGGAAGAGATTCGCTGATGGCCTCAGCTTGCCTGGCGGGAGGCTCGCCATGAAGGACGGCCATCAGCAATGGGAATACTTTGCCCGTGTCAATCGCCGGATCGAATCGCAATACGAACTGTAACGGGTATGTCTGCGGATGCTCCTGATAAGGGGGCATGATTCCGGCTTTGGCGTGGAGCATCGCTACAAGACCTGAGAAGCCGGGATTGTCCGTATGAAGAACGTATATGCCATTACTTTCAGTGCCCATCCATTCTCCATCGGGGCGCCCGAAATTAGGCGCAGGCCACATGCGCAGCATCTCCGGGGTAAAGGAAAACGTGATAGTAAGAGGGCGCGCCGATTCGATTTCAAAGAATACAGCTGCTCCGGTTGCGGGGTGGTCCTGTCCGCGTGAGGCGAACATATGCTGGCGAATCGTAAATGCGGCATGGGAATAAGTGATAACTGTTTCCGCGGGAGTAACAGTCACTTCAGCCGACAACGCATTAACGTCGATTGGAACCACGTAGTTATCCAGCTGGGCCGAGATACGAAAATGGCTCAATATCTTCACGGGCCAGAGCCACGCTTCGAAGGTTCCATCCTGACGGCCGAACAGCGCGCCATGCTCGCCGGCAACGGTCCAGGGCTGACGCGGTTGCGATGGTGAAATAATTTGCAGCGGCCAGGAATCTTGCGAGAAATTGCGCGACGGTTCCAATTCCGCCGCTGTCACAGTTACCGCGATTAGAGCGGCTAAGAGAACCCGTGTCATAGACCAGCCTCATCATACAACCGCAATCCGCTTCAGGAGGCGATTGTAACTCGTGCGGGACGCTAGACTCAGAACATGCGTGACGCAGCGCAGTTGGTTCAATCGAAAACGTCTCTTCGACCGGAGATTGGAATTGTGTTGGGAAGTGGATTGGGCGCGTTCGCGGAGTCGCTGATCCATTCCGTTCGGATTGCGTACGGCGAGATACCGGGCTTTCCCGCCTCAACTTCCGTGGGTCATGCGGGCGAACTTGTGGTGGGGACGCTGGGTGCCAACGGTAAGGGAACGGTTGATGTGGTTGTTATGTCAGGCCGCTTTCATTTCTACGAGGGATACACAGCGCGTGAAGTGGTCAGCGGTATCCGGTTGTTTCGTGAAATGGGGGTGAAGCGCGTGGTGCTTACGAATGCGGCGGGCGGAATCAATCTGGACTTTGCAGAAGGTGCGCTAGTTTTGATTTCCGACCACATCAATTTGCAAGGGAACAATCCGTTAGTGGGTGCGAATGATGTTACGTTAGGTCCAAGATTTCCCGACATGACCGAAGCATATTCGTTGCGGTTGCGGGAACTGGCGCGAGAGGCCGCGATGGAGCACGGAATTCCGTTGTACGAAGGCGTGTATGCGGCGGTTCTAGGGCCGAGTTACGAAACTCCCGCCGAGATACGCTTCTTGAAAACAGTCGGCGCGGACTTAGTAGGAATGTCAACCGTTGCTGAGACAATTGCAGCCAATCACATGGGCATGGAAGTAGTTGGGATTTCGTGCGTGACCAATGTTGCGGCGGGACTAAGCGGAGAGAAACTGAAACACGAAGAGGTTCTTCGAATTGGCCAGCGAGTGTCTGGCACGTTTCTGAAACTGCTGCGCGCGCTGCTGCCTAAATTGCGGTGAGTAAAGCCACCGGCATTGTCCTGTTCGATATAGACGGTACGCTGCTGCGTGGCGCGGGACCCCATCACAAAGAGGCGCTGGCCGAGGGTATCCGCCGTGTGACGGGGATAGCGACGACACTCGAAGGTGTCGCGACTTCCGGGATGCTGGATCGTGATCTGATTGCCGGAATGCTACGAGCGCAGGGTGTCAGCGAGCGGCGGATCCGGTCAACAATGCAAGAGATCATGACGGCCTGCCAGTCGGTTTATCTCGAAAATTGCGCAACTGACTTGCGGCACTGTGTGTGTCGCGGTGTCCCGGAGTTCTTGGATGAGTTACAAGAACACGGCGCGGCACTTGGCGTCGTTACGGGCAATCTCACGCAGATCGGTTGGAAGAAACTCGAACTCGCGCAGCTTCGAGGAGGGGAGAGCAGAGAGGCAGCAGGGTGGGCGCGACTGATCCGTTTACGTTCGCGATGACTGCGCTGCTGTTCGTCTTGGTAGGTCTCGCCGCAAGTTTCATTCCGGCTTACCGCGCTGCACTGGTCGATCCGATGGTCGCGTTGAGGGTGGGATAAACCTCTTGTGTAACCGTTCAAGGCTAATTGAATGCTGCGTCTTACTCATTATCCAACTTTCGCTCACGTCCTGCGCTTTGCATCATCGTGCGGTCTTCCGGGTTCTCCACCACAACCCGGTCTACCTGTTGCGTTCTCCCGATTCGCATGAAACCCCCTTCCCGGATGTGTTGCGGGAGTACAACGGTTTCGAACCGGCTCAAAGCTGGATAGATCTGCGGCCTCTGATGGAACTTCGAATCGAGAATGCTTATTACGAGAAGGGCGCATCTCGGCGGGGACTGCAGGGGTTTCTAGGGACCGAAATTGCGCGTTACGAAGTGCTGTCCAGTGGATTGCAACTCGTTTCCGTCCAGTCCATGCAGCAGCGTCCCCCGATGGATACGCCCGTCCAGCGATTGATTTCGCCTTCCGTCCAGCATGCCCGCTATTACCGGCTGTACTTCGAAATCGTCTTTAACTCTACAGACAATACGCATGGATCGGTCCTCCTTAGCGCAAACTCAAAGAAAGAGATCGAACAACTTTCAGTTCAACTCAGCCATCCAGAGAAGTTGTGCAGCCAGAATTCTAATCGCTGCGCCGCTTTTCCCGAGGCATGTTCTGTGTCGGTCGAGGTGAAAATTTTTGTAAACGGGAGAGCCGACACTCTGGTCTGGGGCAGCCGGCTAACCGATGTCGTTGGGGAACATCCACAGCGTTTGCAAATGGAGCGCCTTTACGCGGGACAACCGGCTTCCATTAAAATC
>JALYVD010000289.1 GCA_030853405.1 Acidobacteriota bacterium
ACTTCTCCTCGTTGACGCTTCTGGTCGCGGGCGCGATTTCCCCCAACCCGATGGCGCTCGACAACGTCGGCCGCGGATCGTACAACGGCGGATTCTTCGTCAACGGCAATCGCGAGCAGAGCAACAACTACACACTGGACGGCGCGGACATCAACGAGGCGATCGACAACTACATCGGCTACAGCCCGAACGTGGACGCGCTGGGCGAGATCCGCATCATCACGGGTAACGCCACCGCGGAGTATGGCAATGCAAACGGCGGCCAGGTCGTCATGGTCACCAAAAGCGGCACGAACCACTTCCATGGCAATCTGTTCTTCTTTGGTGAAAACCAGAAGCTGAATGCGAACACCTGGGCGGCCAAGCAGACCGGAGCTCCGCGCGCTCCTCTCAATCGGGCAATCTTCGGCGGAACTTTTGGCGGTCCGATCTTCCGCGACAAGCTGTTCTTCTTCATGGATTACCAGGGAGCCCGTCAGCACGCCTCGACGGTAGAGAATCGTACGGTGATCGCGGCGACGGATAGAAACCTTGCCGGGATTGCAAACCCGAACCCCGCGGCGGTTTACTTGTTCGCACATCCGGAGCTGTATCCGCTGCCGAATACCTCTGTGGCGGGCTCGTCGATCAACTTTGTCGGTTCCTCGGCACAGGCGACGGTGAATGACCAGGCCGACGCGAAGATCGATTGGAAGGCGACAAACAGCGACACCATCTCCGGTCGCTTCTCCATCGGCCGCGAGCATTCCGGGTACTCCAAAGTTGCGTTGCCGACTGATATTCCAACCAACAACAACGATCCGTATACCGGCTTCATCGCGAACTGGACCCACGTGCTTTCCGCGAGCATCATCAACGAGGCCCGCGCCGGCTATGGACGAACGCGATACATCCAGACGCCTACCGATGTCTCGGGGAAATGGGGCTTGACGGGAAATGCGAAGCTCGGCATTCCTGGCACGCAGCTGGTTCCGGGCTTCAGCACACTGGTCATCGGCAACGGAAAACCGGGCGCGGTCAATGACATCGGCGCTCCTTTCGGTCAGGATGGCAACGGCTCTTACGGTGGTATTGATAGCGACAGCATCGTCAACGCCTTCACCTATGGGGATAATCTCACGTGGCAGCACGGTAAGCAGACGATCAAGTTCGGAGCTCAGATCCTGAGATACCAGGAAAATCGGTACTACTCGGGTAATGACGGCACCTTGGGCTTCTTCAACTTCAACAGCAGCGTTTCAGACTTCGTCAATGACACGGTAACCACGGAAGCACAGGGCGCTCTTACAGGCCGCTGGGGTCAGCGCCAGTATCGTGATGCCTTCTTTGCCCAGGACGACATCAAGCTTTCGTCGAACCTGACCGTGAACCTTGGACTGCGCTGGGAGTATGACCAGCCTTATACAGAGGTCAACAACAAGCAGGCCAACATCAACCTCACCACCGGCGTCATTACGAATGCGGGTGTAAACGGCGCACCGAAGGCTCTCTACAACGCCTACTACGCGGGGTTCATGCCGCGTCTTGGATTTTCATGGTCTCCCGAGAGCTTGCATGAAAAGTTCGTTCTTCGCGGCGGCTATGGCATCACGAACTTCCTCGAAGGTACGGGAGCGAATCTCCGACTCACTCTCAATCCTCCGTTCTTCGTGGATGCGTCCTGTACCGCTGGTCTGCCGTGTGCAGGCGGAGCGCCGCTGCGGGTGACGAACGGTTTTTATAGGCCTTCGAATCCCTCTGTGTACGCAGGCAACGTTCGTGCATGGCAGCCCAACCTGAAGCCGGCGCTGATTCAGCAGTACAACCTGACGACGGAGTATCAGCTGGACAACTTCACGTCCCTGACCGTCGCCTATCTGGGACAGAACGGGACTCACCTGGTGGATCCCCGCGAAGGCAATCAGAGGGCCTGCCTGACCTGCGCACTGCCGATCACGGCTCTTTCCGTGTTGAATCCGGCGCTGAGCCAGATCTCCAACATCAGCTACACCGAGTCTGAAGCAGTGATGAACTACAACGCGCTGCAGGTAACCGCCCGTCGTCGTTCAAGCCACGGGCTCGAGTTTCTTGCAAACTGGACCTATAGCAAGGGCCTGAGCAACAACCTTGGCTACTATGGTGCCGGCGGCGGTGCAGGGGACTCGCAGAGCGCGTATTGGCAGGACTCCTACAACGGTGGCGCGGACTATGGTCCGGAGTTCTTCGACGCGAGACACAACATCTCGGTGTCGGGAATTTATGAGCTTCCGTTCGGCCGTGGACGGCAGTTTGGCGGCAATATGAACCGCTTCGTGGACGAGTTTGTGGGCGGCTGGAAGGGAAGCACGATTATCAGCTTCCATACCGGCTTCCCCATCACGGTCGCGTCTAACGCCAACTATTCGACCGCAGTCAATGCCAGGGCGTCGCGCGCCAACCATCTTCGCAAGTTGAAGGTGGTAGGACGCACCGAGACCAACTGGTTCGGAACCGATCCTTCGGCCCAGACCTGCGCAGCCGATACCGATAATGGAGTCTGCGCCTACAGCGGGGAGAGCACGAACAGCTTCGGCAACGCCGCTGTCGGCACCGAGCGTGATCCAAGCTACCAGCAGGTAGACCTTGCCTTGTCCAAAGACTTCGCGATCACGGAAGGGACTCACTTCGAGTTCCGCAGCGACTTCCTGAACGCGTTCAACATGGTCAGCCTGGCGCCGCCTTCGAACAATGCTTCGCCCGGCAACGGGTTCGGGCAGATTTCGAACACGGTGAATGAGCCTCGGAACATTCAACTGGCCTTGAAGTTTGTTTTCTAAGTCGAACGCGAATGCAGCGACAGGAGGGCGAGATGTTTTCGCCCTCCGTTTTTTTGTTTGAACG
>JALYVD010000341.1 GCA_030853405.1 Acidobacteriota bacterium
TCCGGGTGGCGGTGGAGGACAAGTCCGAGATTACGGGAATGCTGTTTCAAGGATTTCGCAAGTGCCTGATGACGTTCTGCAAATACAGGAGCGATCCGGAGCGGGTGTTTTCGGTGGTGCTGGAGGACGATGGCGAGGTACTGAAGTGGACCCGCCCGACCCGACGCGATATCCGGATTTTCTACAAATCCGGGAGTGAGCAACCGGCGTATGAGCCGGATTTCCTGGTGGAAACGAAAACTGGGAAGTGGATTTGCGAGACGAAGAAAGCGTCGGAAATGGGAGATGCCGAGGTGCGGGCGAAAGCGGAGGCGGCGGTGCTTTGGTGCCGTCATGCCACAGAGGCGACGGGCGAGAGTTGGGGATATTTGTTAATTCCTCACGATCATGTGCGAATGAGCATGACGTTTGGCGGATTTGTCGCGGGGTGCCGCGTCGTGTAGGGGCGCCGTTTTCCCGGTAGTGTCAAGGACTTTGTGTAAACGTGGCTTGTTGTCTCGACGGCACGACAGAAGTAAGCAGCACCCCACCATCTCCGGAAGAGCAGCGATATCCGGGGAGAGGCAGTCTTTACAGCGCCTTCAAGAAGGCGACGAGATCCTCTTTGTCTTCCTTTGTTAGTCCAATAGTAAAGCGCGTTTGATAAAAATCCACGACCTCGTCGAGAGTGGATGCGAAGCCGTTATGAAATAGGGAGCTCGTGGAGATAGGGCGCGGAGGATTGGTCCTTTAAACTTCCCGATGTCAGCGCATTTTCCGGTGATTAGCGCCCGACCGGGATCGGTGCTCTGAATCGTTTCCCGGGTAGCCGGGCAATAGAGGGTGAAAAGCGGCAAGTCGGGGGTTCTGTGTGAAACATCTGTAAGACCGATGTTCAATGGCGCCGCTACAGAGTGATCGCCGACGCCTGGGGTGTCGTGACAAGTAGTGCATGTTCCAAGGGCCGAACTAAACGGAGTCCGCCGACATTATCGATGGTGAATTTCCGGGTGTTGAAGATATCTTCCCCGCGGCGGATTTTGTTTTGCGCTTGCTGCCGGTCGTGCCGCGTCTCTTCACTTCTTGCGCCTACTTCATCATCGGGGGCGTTTCCGAAGTTAGGGAATAGTGCAAAGGCAACAGGGTTGAAAGGCGCGCCGGTTGGATTGTTCCCCAAGGGATCGTTGATGCCGATGAAGAAGGGCCGCGTTGAGAGCCTTTCAGGTCCTCCCTGCGCGGACATAGAATTTAAGCGGCCCGCTTCTTTGCTGAAGCTCTGCGCGGAATAGGTCGCGGTTTCGAAGGTGAGCATGGCTTCGATCTGCTCTTTGGTGGGCGGGGTTGCCGCCTGTGCGTGCTGGACTACTGCGTCTACGATCTGCTGTCTGAGGTCGTCGGGCACGCTCCGGCCGGTCGAATTCTCGCGTCCGTCCCACATAACGGTAGAGAGAAATTTCAAGTTTGTGGCGGGCAAGATTCGACGGTAGACGGAGATGCTGCCCGGAGTCGATTCGCAATTGTTGGGATCGTCCGTGGCAACGAGTTGAAATTCGGCGTTAGGTGGAATTGCAAGCTTTACGCGTATGAGGCCTTTATCCAGAAGGATGCTGTAGGCCTTTCGGGCCGCAGAAAAGGTAGAGGTATCACTCTCCGCGCAATTCGATCCGTCGATGGCGTTGAACAGAGGATCTTGTCCGTTGGTCGCCCAGAAACGCGCTTGAATGTGTTCGGGCGTGACGGTCCAGGCATCGCTTGCGACGTGACAAGTACCGCACGACCTGCCATTCGAGCCCAGGCTGTGGAAGAAGGGGTTCTCGAGGTCGAAATTAGCGTTTTGGGTAATGGTGGTGAACCGACCGGATAAGTCGTGGAAAGATAACGACTGTTCTGCGCCATAGCCGGCACCCTTCAGGGTGCATAAAACGGCCACGGAGATTGCAAATAGACAAGCTACTCTTCTTTTCATTAGTCCTCAATTGTTTTGGATCGTCGGTGAGAGTGTTTTCCCTGCCGATCGCGGAAGGGTGTGGCATGCGCAGGGCCAGTTTTCCCGCAGGCCAGATTCGTGCTCTGGGAGATGAGAATTTGGGTTATAGTCTGGACTGAGATTCACCAATAATGAGACCGTTTTACATCGGACTGAATATGGCTGGCGCCGTGTCCGCGGGCGCTTACACGGCGGGCGTGGTTGATTTCCTGATCGACGCGCTTGACAGTTTTTATGCGGAGAAAGCGCGGCAGAGGCAACTGTTTGGGGAAGACTACAGCAAGTGGACGATCCCTCCGCATGACGTGAAGCTGGCGGTGATGTCGGGTGCGTCGGCGGGAGGGATTACCGCGGCGGTTGCGGCGGCGGCTCTATGTGAAGAATTCACGCCAGCGAGCAGCCGGATGCCAGCCACGGCGCCGAACCGTTTGTACCGGGCGTGGGTTCAGGACATTGACATCATGAGTTTGATGGGAACGAGGGATTTGGCGCGGGCAGGTGCGCCGGTTACTTCGCTCCTCGACTCGACGCCGCTTGACGATATCGCGGCCGAAGTTCTCAAAGTCGGCAACCCGCGAGAGAAGAGGCCGTGGGTGGCGGACCCGTTGAAATTGGTTCTCACGGTCACGAACCTGGGCGGGATTCCTTACGCTATAGAAGCGGGTGACGGGTCGGCCGAGACGCAGACGCTTTACCATGCGGATCAGGCGGATTTCGAGTTGCGATGGGCACCCGGGACACCGGAAGGAAGTGCGCTCGGGTTGTCGCCTTACTCGGCGGAAAACTGGCCGGCATTGGGAGAAGTGGCGAAGGCGACTAGTGCGTTTCCGATGGCGCTTGCTCCGCGCGTGCTCAAGAGATCGGCGGGAATCTACAACAACCGGCGCTGGCGAATCTCGGTGAGCGATCCGAAGCCGGCCGATGGCGAATGCCGGTGTGAAACAGACACCAAATTAAAACCGAATTGGGACGCGGAGGACACAAAGCAGTTCGAGACGCTGAACGTCGATGGCGGCGTGACCAATAACAATCCATTCGCTTGCGCGCATCAGGAATTGTGTCTGCAAGATCCGCTTCAGGCAGCGGGGCACAACCCGCGTTCGGGAGCGGAGGCGGATCGCGCGGTGGTGAATATCGCTCCTTTCCTAACGGACCCAACATTTCTGATCGACAAGCCGCGGGCGACGGATTTGTTCTCGGTTTTGGGGGCGTTGGTGGATACGGTGGTGAACCAGAGCCGGATTCAGGGGGAGAATATAAAACTGACCGAGGACCCGAGCGTCTTCAGCAGGTTTGCGATCGCTCCCAGCATCGATAGTAAGGACGTCGATGCGCTGGCCAGTGCGTCGTTGAGCGCGTTTGGCGGTTTTCTGGCGCAGGAGTTTCGAGATCACGATTATCAGTTGGGCAGGAGAAATTGTCAGCGCTTTCTGCAGGCGCATTTTTGCGTGCCGTTTGGGAATGTGGTTCTGGGCCAGTATGATTTGAACGCCGCAACTGTAGACCGGTTTTCGACGGTTCTTGACAATGGGACGACGGGGCTGCCGCTGATTCCCCTGGTTCAGGACCGGCTGAGAACGGAGATTCGAGAGGTGCGTAGCACGATTAAGGCAGAGCGTCTGGGCCCGGTAGCGGATGCGGCGATTTTGCGTTTGAGGGCGGTCGCGGACCGGCTGCTGATGGGGGGCGAGTTGGGCTGGCTGAGGGAGACGGTCGTGAACGGGATTTTACGGATTGAGCATGGGCGGCTCCGGAAAGCGTTGGCCGGGAAGATAGAGCGGGAACTGCGGGTGAAAGGGCTGCTTTCTGTGTAAAGGGGTGAGAAGGTGGTCTTTCGCCGCAAGTTACTGAAAACGGGTATACTGGAAGGTGGAGTTCCCTACATTTGACGCTGTCAGGTTTCGTGCGGCTCTTTGCGCACATACAGTTGCTTCCTATCCTTGAGAACGGCGAAGAGACCACTCTAGTTGGCGGTCAGGCGGTCATGGAAGGCGTCATGATGCGTTCGCCGCATAGCTATTGCGTGGCGGTGCGCAAACCGAATGGCGAGATCGTCACGGAAGAGAGTCCGTTGCCGAGGCTCTCGGATCGTCACCCGCTATTCAAGCTGCCGGTTTTGCGCGGCTTGGGGACGCTAGGGCAAGCCATGTGGCTGGGGATGAAAGCGCTGCGTTTTTCGGCGAGTTGCGCGCTCGACGAGACGGAGCAGACGCAGGAAAAAAAGAGTGATGTTGGCTCTTGGGCAATCGGTTTGAACATTGCGGGCTCGCTGCTGTTTTTTATCGTTCTTTATAAGCTGGTTCCGCTGTATCTGGCGACGCTGCTTGGGAAGGCAGTTCCCGTTGTGGGAAGCCGGCTTGCGATTAACCTGGTGGATGGAACGATTAGGATTGCAATCTTTCTGGCGTTTCTGATTCTGTTGTCGCGTTTGAAGGATATTCACAGGGTTTTCGAGTTTCACGGCGCGGAGCACCGGGTGGTGTTTAATTTCGAATCGGGGCGGCCTGTGACAGTGGACAACGCACAGCAGTTCGTTACGTGGCACCCGCGCTGCGGTACGAGTTTTCTTCTGGTCGTGATGGTCATTTCACTAATCTGTTACGCATTTCTGCCCATCGACAACTTCGCTCTGAAACTGGTGGCCCGCATCGCGTTGTTACCTGTTATTACGGGTGTCAGCTACGAGCTGATTCGTTTTGCCGCAAAGCGCCAGGGGGGATTGATGGCGTTCCTAACGCGGCCGGGACTTTGGCTGCAACGGGTGACAACCCAACCGCCATCGGATGACCAGACTGAGGTCGCTATTTACGCGCTGGAACGCGCGATGGAACTCGAACGCGCGCAGGGCGGCGAACTCGTAATCGCGTAACGGCGCTTAACCAATGCAATATAAAGATCGCTTAGACGAAGCGGAAGCGCGCTTCAACGGATTGACCGAGCGCATGGCGGATCATGCCGTGATTAACGATTCGGATCTGTACCGCAAAACCTCCAAGGCGCAGAGCGAACTTGGGGAACTGGTGGCGAAGTATCGCGAGTGGAAGAGGGCCGACCAGGAACTGCGCGACGCCCGCCCCATGCTGGCCGAATCGGACCCTGATATGCGTGAAATGGCGCAAGCCGAAGTGGCGCGCCTGGAGCCCGAACTGGCGCAGATTGAGCAGGAATTGCAATTTTTGCTGCTGCCTAAGGACCCGAACGACGAAAAGAACGTGGTTCTGGAAATTCGCAAGGGCGCGGGCGGCGATGAGGCTTCTCTGTTTGCCGGTGAAGTGTTCCGTATGTATACGCGATATGCGGAAGAGCAGCGCTGGAAGGTGGAAATCACTTCGCTTAGCGAGTCTTCGGTGGGTGGTCTGAACGAAGTCATTGCGATTGTGAGCGGGCAGAAAGTGTACAGCCGCCTGAAGTACGAGAGCGGCGTTCATAGGGTCCAGCGCGTTCCGGCAACCGAAACCCAGGGCCGTGTTCATACCTCAACCATCACGGTTGTCGTCATGCCCGAGGCGGACGAAGTGGACGTTCAGATCGATTTGAAAGACATTCGCATCGATACGTTCTGTTCTTCGGGACCGGGCGGTCAGTCGGTCAATACCACTTACTCGGCGGTGCGCATCACGCACTTGCCGACGAACACGGTGGTGTCGTGCCAGGACGAGAAATCGCAGATTAAGAACCGGGCCAAGGCGATGTCGGTTTTACGGTCGCGTCTTTATCAGATGGAGATGCAAAAGCAACTCGATCAGATCGGGGCGGAACGCAAGAGCATGGTTGGCACGGGGGATCGCAGCGAGAAGATTCGCACTTACAATTTCCCGCAGAACCGGCTCACCGATCATCGTATCGGGCTCACGCTGCATCAGCTCGATCTCACGATGGAAGGGCGCCTTCAGCCGGTTGTGGATGCACTTACGTCGTACTATCAGTCCGAGCGCTTGCGCGGGCAGAACGCGGCTTAGCTAAAGCAACATTTTGTGACCATACAAACCGCGCTGCTGCAAGGTACCGAGATTCTTGAGCGCGCGGCGGTTCCGGCAGGGCGGCTTACGGCAGAGGTCCTGTTATCGCACGCGCTGCATTGCGAGCGCACATTTCTGTACGCTCACGGCGGAGATGAATTTCCCGAACGCGCCTGGATTCATTTTGGACGTTATCTGGACGAACGGCTGAAAGGAAAGCCGACCCAATACATCACGCATCGGCAGGAGTTCTATGGGCGTGACTTTTACGTCAACGAGCACGTGCTGATTCCCCGCCCTGAGACTGAGCATTTGGTGGAAGCCGCGCTCGGCCATTTGAAAGAGCATCCCGAGGCGGTGGTGCTGGATGTAGGCACGGGGTCGGGAGCTATCTCTATAAGCGTGGCGCTGGAGGCTCATCGGGGCGTGCTCGCTTCAGATATTTCTTGCGAGGCTCTGAATGTGGCCGAACGTAATCGACGCGCTCTAGGTGCGCGTGCGGCGTTCTTCGCTGGGGATCTGCTTGAGGCCGTTCGGGCGTCGAGCGTTGACCTGCTCCTGTCGAATCCTCCTTATGTTCCGGGAGCCGACGCCGCGAATATGCAAACGGAGGTTCGCGATTACGAGCCGCATGTGGCGCTTTTCGCGGGCGATAGCGGCCTGGAGATTTATCAACGGCTGATTGCGGGTGCTGAAGTTGCAGTGAAACCGGGCGGCCGATTGATGATGGAACTCGGGTATCAGTCGCTTGAGAGCGTACGGGAGTTGCTGGCAATGCGCTGGAGTGATATCGGGGTTATCAGTGACCTTGCGGGATGGCCGCGGGTGATTCAGGCGACGTTGCTTTCAACGAGTACGGTCAAAGGCTTTGACGGTGTCTCATGAATGTGTTTGGGCGAGTGATCGGATCGTTCATGCCGCCCGAGCCTGCTCGATACGCTCCGGCCAGCGGATCGCAAATTGGCGCAGCGCCTCGCGCCAACCCTGCACCCTATGCCACTTCTTCGACACGTTCCGCAGTGCTAGATACAGCAACTTGATCGCGGCGTCCTGGGTCGGGAAGGAGCCTCGGTTTTTCGTCACCTTGCGCAGTGTCCTATGCAGCGACTCCACCGCGTTAGTCGTATAGATGATCTTGCGTATCTCTTCCGGAAAATCGAAAAACGGAATAACCCGTTGTCAGTTCCGTTCCCAGACATCGGCGACGACCTGGTGCTTGGGATACTTCCGCCGGAACTCCGCTAGCGCCACTTCGGCCCGCTCCGCCGTCGGCGCCCGGTAGATCGTTTTCAGATCGGCGGCCAGGCTCCGCCGCTCTTTCCAGTTCACGAATTGCAAGCTCGCGCGGATCAAATGTACGATGCAGGTCTGCACCAGCGGCTTCAATGGCTTCTGTAAAGCCTTTCAGCCCATCGGTGCAAATCACGAAGGCATCCTTCCTGCCGCGATTCTTCAGGTTCATCAGCACCGACATCCAGTACTTGGCGCCTTCCGTGCCGATGGCTGTGTAAACCGCCCGGTTTTCTACCTTGCCGTCCTGGCGCATTCTCACCATCAACGCATCCAGATACACGATCGGGTACAGCGCCTCAATCGGCCGCGGTCCTGCCACGCCTTCACCTCTTCCATGATGCTGTCGGTCACCTCCGAGATCAGCGCCGCGCTCACTTCCACGCCGTACATCTCCTGCAGATGCCCTTGAATATCGCGGACCGTCATGCCTAGCGCGTGGCGCTAAAGCGTCACTGCTCCGCGGCGATACATGGAC
>JALYVD010000326.1 GCA_030853405.1 Acidobacteriota bacterium
AGCTAATTTCGAAACTCGTTGAACCGATCCGTAGCGGCGAGTGTGACGTGGTGCTCGGGTCGCGCTTTCTCAATACGAGTGACCGTAAACAGGTCCCGGCGGTAAAGCAAGTTCTTCTGAAGGCGGGCGTATTCGTGACGTGGATGTTCGCCGGCGTGTGGCTGACAGATACGCACAACGGCTTCCGTGCACTTGCGGCCCCAGCCGCGCAGCGGGTCCGGATGACCGAGAATGGATTCGCGCACGCCACCGAAATTCTCGAACTTATCAAACGAGCCGGTCTTCGATACAAGGAAATTCCAGCCACGATACGCTACACCGAGTACTCACGCAGCAAGGGCCAGAGCGTTTTCAACAGCATCAATATCTTATTCGATCTCATGCTCCGGAAAGTGATGCGATGAAGTCCATCCAGCTAATACTGATTGTCCTCTGCCTGTTGGCGACGATATTGGGCAGCCTTGCTTTCCGCTCAAAGTTGGGCTATCGTTTGCTAGGGTCGTTCTTCTTCGTTACCGCCACGGCTTTTGTAATCTTTCCCGATGCCACTTCAAGCATCGCCCACATGCTAGGCGTAGGCCGTGGGGCCGACCTTCTGCTGTATGTAGGGCTACTGGCTGGTGTCTATTCCTTCCTGCTTCTGTATCTGCGAACGCGCCGGCTGGAGCGGCGCATGACGGATCAGATTCGCGCTCTCGCAATCCGGGACGCGGTGCGGCTCGGGAATGAACAACCTAACCGGAAACCAGATGGCAACCCCTCCGAGTTTGCAACAATTGCCGGCTGACGTTCAAGACTCAAACAGCAGCTTGACAGGCGCGCTCACTAGCCGTCGAACCATTTGGATTCTTTTTTCGATACTTGTGGTCCTGGTGTGGGGTCCACGCATGTTCCGGAGTTTCTGGGTGGACGAAGCCGGCACCTTCTGGATGGCGCACGATGGGCTCCTGCCAGCCATTCAGAAAACTTGGCATTGGCCCGGCCAATCCATCTTATACTCCGCGATTGCATCCTTTTTCTGCTTGAACGGCGGCCCGCTGCGGGAGTTCGTCTTGAGAATCCCAAGCGTGTTGGGAGTGGCTGCGGCCGGGTATTTTATATACCGCCTCGCCGAGAATGCAATCGGACTAGACGCGGGGCTCGTCGCGTTAATCATACTGGCATTTCATCCGGATATCGTACCGCTCGCTACGGAGGCGCGGCCCTACGGCTTGGCTTTGGGCGCGGTAGCGGCCTCATGCTGGTACCTCTATCGCTACGTACAAACAGGGCTTCGCAGAGACTTAGGCGCGTATGTTGTGGCGTCTCTGCTAGTCGTTTACTTGCAATACCTGTTCGCGATGATCTTTTGTGCTCAATTTGTCTATCTGGTGTATATTTTGGTCGCCGATAGGCGGATGGCACGGTGGAGAGAGATGCTCGCGGCCTATCTGATTATCGGATTGCTTTGCTTGCCGCTAGTTCCACACATGCGGCTTCTATTGCATGAGGCGCACACTCTGCCGCTTGCCATCAGTCCGGCGATAGTAGACCTGCTCGATAAGTTGCTGGCTCCGTATATTGCCTTCGGGTTGTTTCTGGCGGCCTTCCTGGTGCAGTTCTTGCTGCCCGCTTCACTCCGTGGCCCCACAGCCTTGAAACGCCCTTTCATAGTGCTAACGCTGGGATGGTGGCTCTTCGCGCCGGTGCTGTTCTTTGCCGTTACCGCTGTCTCGCCAATGCGCGTGTTCGTGCCAAGATACATCAGCTACTCAGCCTTGGCACAGGTTCTGCTGCTGGCCTATGCGGGCTGGTGTGTGCTCGATTCCCGCGCGGCGCGTACCTGGGCGATGGTCGGCGTACTGCTTTCGACCGCCAGTCCGCTAAGCATCGCATTTGGGCGGGCGCGGGGTGTGGAGGAGTTGCAGCCCTTCATGCGCATCATTCGCGCCGAGTCCGTGAAAGGCGCGCCGCCTCCGGTCTTCTTCTGTAGTCCATTGCCCGAATCGAATTTCTATAATTGGCGCGCGGGCGTCGAAGCGAGCTATCTGTATGCCCCGTTTGTCGCCTATCCCATCCCCAATAAATTTCTGCCGCTTCCTTATCGATTGACAGACGAAGTCAAGGAGCATATTTCTCGTCTGGTCAACACGGAGCTGATCGATAAGCCGGAAGTTCTATTCATTACGCACCAGACACTTGTGAATAGCTGGATGCCATGGATGTTGCAAAGAATGAAAGAAGCGGGATTCGAAGCGAAAGTGGAGCAGCCGAACGCCTACACCGTGATTATTTTTCGGCGTCCGACAGAAGCGCGCCCGTAAGAAGGGGCGCCTTCTTTCCCGGTGACAAATTTCGAAAAGAATTTTCTGAATTCTCACAACGACTTACAGCCATCTCACCCAAGAACCGCCAACCCCCCGGCGTAAAACTGAAGTCAAATGACATCACGCCAACAACGTCGCGCCGCTGAGCGCAAAGCCCTTAAAGCCAATCCGCAGGAATCGGTCAGCACAGAACTAAGCCCGGCACGCCTCGCTGCCAACCGAGCCAACGCCCAATTGAGTACGGGTCCCGCCAGCCCGGAAGGTAAGGCCAACTCCTCCCAAAACGCTCTCAAGACCGCCCTCACCGGCCGAACAGTGCTGCTCCCGAGCGACGACGCCGAGCGCTACGAACGGCACCTCATCGCCTATGACAAGGCCTACGGCCCGATTGGCGAACGTGAATGCGAACTCGTTCAATCGCTAGCCGACGCCACCTGGCGCATCGACCGCATCCCCGGTATCGAAGAAGCGCTCTACGTGAAAGGCTGCAACCAGTTCGCCCCCGAAGTGACGGACCTCGATCCCCGCGCCCGCCTCACCATGCTGCGCATGCACACCTACCTTGCCTACGAACGCCAGTTCCGGAATCTGCAGATTCAGGAAATGCGCCTCCATCGCCTGCGCGAGAAACTCATCAAGGAAGTCAAAGAACTCCAGCGCGAACGCGAGCAGAAGGAAAAGGACGAACTCGCCCAGGCTGCCAAGCTCTACATCGCCGCAAAAACCGATCGCAAACCCTTTGATCCCGCCGACCATGGCTTTGAATTTGCAACGGCCGACGTCGAAGCCTATTTGCACGGCCTCCGCGCGAATAAACTCACCGAACAGATCATGCAAACGAAAGCCGCCTGACATAATGAAGGCCGAAAGTGCGGCCGATCCCCGGCCCTTAGCCGTTAATCACTCACGCGATAAAGCTTCAAATCCGGTCTGCCGGGTACCTCCACCGGATGACTCAGGATGTCCTGCGCGGGCTTGACCGAACAATCGGGCAGAATCAGGAAGTACTCGATCCGATAGTCTCGCAAGGACTGTGCGATCTCGGCGGGCGTGAGCTGTTCGGGAACTCCAGTCAGATTCGGGTTTGGATTGAGAATGGACCGGAACTCTTTCTCCTCGCCTGTTATGCCTGTGGATCCATAGAAATGTGCATTTAGGTAATAGGCGATCGCGATTCCATCATTCCATTGTCCGCAGGATGCGAAGCGGCTACCCGCCGGAATTTCGTTTTTAAGAGCAAGGCCCGCGCCGTACACCTCATGCCCTGTGGTGCGCTTATGTAAAAGGTCGAGCAACGGCGTCGCTGCAAACGATAAAGCGCAAACGACGGCCGCGATATTGCGCGCAAGCGGACTAAGGCCGCGGCCCACTGCTTGAATAACGAGGAAAGCGGCAAGCATCACCAGAAACATTCCCGCCCATAGATAGCGGTCGTCCCATACGTAACGGTCGCGCAGCGTAACCAGCACGTAGCCGGCAGGTAAGATCGCGATGCTTGTCAGCATCAGGAGCCAGAGTGATCTGCCCGTTGACGGACGGCTCAGTCCCCAAATGAAATAAGCGAAGAGAGCGGTGAAAGCAAACAATGACGCATGGTTTAGGATTTCGAGGATTCCTCTAAGATTTGTGGCGATCAGCCGTGCTTCGTGCCTCAGATTGCCCACCGATGAGAACGGATTCCATCGCGGCAATAGCGACGGCGAAGGATTCTCCCACATGCTGATGGCATGCGGACTCGACGGCGGAATCAGGTGATAGAACTGGGGAAAACCGGGCGAGTTCGGACCGACCAGCCGAAGATTCCATTCGCCGGCATCACCGACCGTAAGCGTATGGGCGCGAACCGTGACGATAGCAATCCATGGTGCGCAGCAAACTACAAACAGAATCAGCCCCGCCGCGAAGTGGTGGAAGGCGCGCCGATGCTCAGGGCCTCTGGAGCGCGCCCATAGGATGACGGAAACCACCGTGAAGTGAGCGAGGAAAAAATAAAAATTGTACGCCTTCGAGAGGTAGGCAATAGCGCCAATGAGACCACAGAGCAACCCGGCCTTGCGCTCGTCGAGATAGCGGGGTGAAAACAGGACGCTGAAATAATAAAGGACGATGGCGGCGCTGAGCAGATCTGGCGTGATCCAGACGAGCGCGAAACTGGAGAGCATGACCGCCGCCGCATAGAGTACGGCGGACCCTAATAGCCGTGACAGGCCTAACACGCGTACAAGCCGCCGGAGAGACCAAAGGGCGCCCAAACCCGAAAGAATACACACAATCTTCGCGGCGAGAAGACCCGGCACGCGGAGTGCCAGCAGAGGCGCTATCAGCCAACTCAGGAGCGGGCTCCAATACGGATTGAATGCTTCCGACCACTCACCGCGCGCATAGTGCCGGGCGATAGAGATATAGGATATGGCGTCCGGACCGATCAGAAAGCGGTAGAAAGGATACGCGGCCAGAACGAGCAGCAAATACAGCGCCACAGGCCCGCGCATGCGGACAGCGGATCGAGGAGTGGTGGTGCTATGCACCTCGGGCGGAGAGGCGTCAACGCGCGTCATTAGATAATCCCTTCGTAAGCAAGAAGTGATTCGATGCCCCTCATGGTGCGGAGTTTCGGGTTTACCAGGCCCGCCAGCCGCACGCGTGCAGGAAGATGCTCTCTCGTATTGTACGCAAGGCGAAACTCCGGCTGGGGAAATCGTCTATACCATTGTGAACTGGATCGCATATCTTGCCGCCATTGCGGCCGGTGCCGCTAACCCCGCTCAGGCTGGTGCCAACGCGGAATTGCGTAAGACCTTGGGCCAGGCAATTCTCCCGGCTATTTTCGTCTACCTCTCTGGACTAATTGGGGTTGCTCTGATTCAGCTAATCGTCCGGGAGGGCTGGCCCGGCCCGGATAAATTCGCCCACACGCCCTGGTGGGCCTGGTTTGGGGGCGCACTGAGCATCGCTTCCACTTTCGCCGGAATCACATTGGCCCAACGCATGGGTTCGGGCGTTTTCACCGGCTTGAGCATCACCGCCGCAGTCATCACCTCGGTTGTTCTCGACAACTTCGGATGGGTTGGATTCAAAGTCCACCCGGTTTCCTGGCCTAGAGCGGCTGGCTGCGTTCTGATGGTTGCCGGGCTCTGGCTCGTTTCAAAGTTTTGATTCTCGAGTCAGCCGCGCCATCCAGCTAAACTAGAAGTAATGCCCGCAACTACCTCCACGGCAAACGCCGTCGCCCCTATTCGTTCGCCTTGGCTGACTGTTCTGGTTTCATGGCTGATTCCAGGCGGTGGTCATCTGATGCTGGGCCGCCGTGGCCGGGCCGCGATCATTGCGGCTGCCGTCTTTGTTTCGTTTGCGATCGGATTGCTGATGCGCGGGCCGCTCTTTCAAGTCGGCAGTGGCGGCGATGTTCTGTCGCGCGTCATTCAATGGGGAGGCTTGATCGGCGATATGGCTTCCGGCCTGCTGTATTTCGTCAGCACCTGGCTTGGTTACGGACCGCCGGACAGGGCGGGGCATACGGGCGATTACGGAGCGAAGTTCCTCGTTGCCGCTGGACTCCTGAACATACTTGCGATGGTCGATGCTTACGAGATCGCCACGCGTCAGAAAGACTAACCGATGCTTGACCTGAACCATTTTCAAATGGCGATTCTCTTCGCCTTACTTAGCAGCGTTATTTTGGGCGTGGTTACGAAGGTTACCGACCGTGACCGCGTCCGCTACGGAGCTTACTGCTTCGGCTGTTTCATGGCCGCACTGTTTGGCATCGGTTGGGTCATGCACTTTCTGCATGGCTGATTCCATGAAGACTTTTTACATCGAGACCTTTGGCTGTCAGATGAACGCGCACGACTCCGAGAAGGTCGTCGGTACGCTGCTGCAGGAAGGCTACTCGCAGGTAGAGGAGCCCGAGGACGCGGAACTGGTTCTTTACAACACCTGCAGTATTCGCGACAAAGCCGAGCAGAAAGTGTTTCATCGGCTCGACCAGTTCAAGAAACAAGCCGGTAAAGGCAAGCTGTTTGGCGTACTCGGGTGCGTGGCCCAACAGGAAGGTGAGCGCATCTTTGAACGCGCGCCGCACGTTAGTTTGGTCGCGGGTTCCGCCAGTTATGCCAAGCTCCCCGAGATGCTAGTGCAGCTTGAAACGGGCAATCGGCGTGTCACGGGGCTTAGCTTTGATGGGGCCGAAGCTTTCGACACTCCCTTTACCCGCCGTGACAATCCGCACCGCGCCTACATCACCATCATCGAGGGCTGCGATAAGTCGTGCGCCTATTGCGTGGTGCCGTTTACCCGCGGTCCGGAGCGCAGCCGGACAAGTGAAAGCGTTCTCCGCGAAACGCAGTCCCTAGCCGAGTCGGGATACACAGAAGTGCAACTGCTCGGGCAAAACGTGAACAGCTACCGCGATCCTTCGCCTACGGGCTGGGACTTCGCGCAGTTGCTCGCGAAGACGGGTGAGGTACCCGGCATTCGCCGCGTGCGTTTTACAACCTCGCACCCACGCGATTTCATCAAAGCCATCGTTGACAGAATCGACGAGAATCAGAATCTTTGTAATCACGTCCATCTTCCGGTGCAGTCGGGATCGACCGAAGTCCTGTCGCGTATGCAGCGGCTCTATTCGCGCGACGAGTACATGCGGCGCATCGAGTGGATGAAAAACGCCAAGCGTGACATCGCCATCACAACCGACATCATTGTCGGCTTCCCCGGTGAGACGGAGGCCGAGTTCAATCAGACTCTGCGGTTGATCGATGAAGTCCAGTACGAATCCATGTTCATCTTCAAGTATTCAAAGCGGCCCAATACACCGGCTTTGCAGTATGAAGATCATATTCCGGAGGAAGAAAAGACGCGCCGCTTCAATATTCTGCAGGAGCGTCAGCGCGCCATTCAGTTGCGGCGCAACGCCGATTACGTGGGCAAGGCGGAAGAGGTTCACGTGGAAGGCTACAACCTGGCCACCAGGCAATGGATCGGCCGCACCAGCCAGCACAAGACTCTGAATTTCAGCGATCCGGCTCTTCCGTCGCCGTTTGAAGGCCAAACTCTGGTGGGCCAATATCTGGACGTCCTGGTGACGAGAGCTGGGCCGAACAGCCTCGCCGGTGAGCGGCTTCCGTCTTACGCGGGCAATGTACAGTAGTTTGGGTTAAAGGAGGAACAAGGAGCACATGGAAGTTGAAATGAAAATTCGTGGTCTGATGATGGACCAGGTGACCAACATGCCGATTGTGGTCCTGAAGGATCTTTCCGGAGACTCGGTTTTACCAATTTGGGTCGGGATCTATGAAGCGAACGCGATCGCCCTCGAAATTGAGAAGGTGACCACGCCTCGCCCCATGACTCACGACCTGATTAAAGTGCTGTTGATGGGACTTGAGGTCGGAATTAAAAAAGTGGTCGTGAGCGAGTTAAAGGACGATACGTTCTATGCCTTAATCTGGCTTGAGCGCAATGGCGAACTGATCAGCGTTGACTCCCGTCCAAGCGACGCCCTGGCTCTGGCCCTGCGGCACGACTGTCCGATTTATGTCGAAGAGAAGGTGCTGAAGTCGTCCAAGGACACCAACAGCGTTTCTGAAAAGGTCAACAACGAAGAACTTCGCAAATGGCTTGAGAATCTCAACGACGAGGATATGGGCCGCTACAAGATGTAGCTCCTGGCGTCCTCACAATAAAACCAAAAGGCCCCAAGGATTTCTCCCCAGGGCCTCTCCAAAACACCGCTCTTTCTTCTCTTACCGCCGCCGCCGCGCGTGTCCAGTCTTCGGAGGCACAGTGGTCTTAACGCCCGGGATTGACGGATCCTTGAACGTAAGCATGTAGGGATCTTTGGTGAAGCTATCGGCGACTCCAGAGAAATCAAGCTTCTGTCCAACCTTGATTTTGTCCAGCGCGTCCGGCGGAAGCGGCTGTGAAAACTCGAGCGTGGCGTCCGGCTTCGTCGGGTCTTCCACGCCTAGAACAACCTTGGTCGGCTTGTCGGCGGGGTCAAGGGAAACCACCGTGCCATTGAAGTCTTTCACGCCTTCCGCGCCGCCCGGAATCTCGACATCCTTGATGTCGCTAGTGAAGAACGCGTCGCCCTTATCCTGCAGGTTCTGCTTCACTGCGTACCACATTTTGAAGGCAGGGTCGGAACTAATGCGCTGATTCATGACGTCGGCCTGCTTCGTTGCAAGGTCGTTTGCGCTTACTATGCTGAAACCATCGGGCGGTAAAGCGCTCGTCTTGGCCTGATCCAGAATCGGTTGCGCCCCATCCGCGCTTCCATGGAAATCGGAGTAAGCTTTGTTGAAGTAGGCGAGCAGCGTAGCGCGTTGTGCCGCCGCAACACTCTCGGCGCCATCGTATTCGGCTGCGCGTGCGTATTCGAAGAGTCCATCTGGATACTTCTTATCGTCAATCAGCAGCTTTCCGTAAGCGGCCGAGACACGGCCCTGATTGGGATTGGCCTGCAGGCTGGCCTTGTACTCGTTTTCAGCTGTTGCGGTGTCCTTCTTCTGCATGGCCTCGGCGGCGAGCGCATTGTCGGCGATCGCAACCACACCGTTCTTCGCCTTGACCCAATCCGCATCGCTCATACTCGCGGGCTTCTTAGCCGCCGGAAACGCCGCGTCGGCATTGTCCAACACCACGTGAGCGGCGGTATCGATTTGGCCCTCCAAATCGGTCGAAGGAGCGCTCGCATCGACAACCGGCCCCCACAGGCTGAGGTAGTAGGCCGCAGTGAAATTCTTCGGATCAATCTTCAGTAGCGCGTTGCACTTGTCGAGAAGAGGCTTGCGCTGGGTGGCGTCAGTTCCCGCCAACTGCCCAAGCGTGGCGACGTAATACTGCAGCCGCTCCTGCTGAAAATCCGTCTGAGGATACTTGTCCTGCCACGTATTCAGGACTTCCAGGCGAGCCTTCGGATCGGCAGTCTGAGTGACTTTCGCGTACAGGTCGTATTCGCCGCGATCCTTGTAATTCTTGGCTGCCGGAGCCGTCCCTGTTTGTCCGGCAGCGGGAGGGGACCCTGCTTGCCCGGCGGGAGCTTGTCCCGCTGGCTGCGCGGCATTCTGCGCCATCGCCGGAGACGAATCGACCGTACAGGTCAGTAAAAAAGCGAGGGCGCTCGTCGCCACAATCGACTTGCGTGCCTGCAAAAAGCAAAACTCCACAACAACCTCCCTGACAGGAATCCTAATAAATTCTCGAACAAATCCTTCCGCAGTCCTGAGTCTGCCGAAGGTTACGGCCGTTCTCGTGCATTCAACGCTTACTGAGAATGCAAAGCCGGAGTATAACGAACTGGGTCTCGCACGTGCAACCTGTCTACTACTTTAGATGCGGTCGCCGCTAAGTTGTTCCTGAGACGCATACGAATCGTTTTCTTAAGTCCCCGAAGGTACTGTGAAACGCATGGTATCATCCCCTTTCCATGCACGTTGCCGACCTGGCGGTAATCGCCGGTTATCTTCTTTTCATCACTTGGTTTGGCTCGCGATTTAAGGAAAAGCAAAAGACTCTTAAAGATTACTTCCTGGGCGGTAGAGGCGCGCCCTGGTGGGCCATCGCGTTTTCCATTGTCTCCGCCGAAACTAGTACGCTCACGGTAATCGGTACGCCGGCCATCGCGTTTGGCGGCAACTTCACCTTCCTTCAGTTGATAATGGGCTATCTACTGGGGCGGATCGTTGTCTCGATATTGTTTCTGCCTCAATACTTTCGCGGTGAGATGTTCACCGCCTACGAACTGATGCAGCGGCGCTTCGGCCCAAGCGTCCGTAAATTCAGTGCGGGAACTTTTCTGCTGCTGCGTGCTCTGGCAGAAGGCGTGCGTGTCTTTGCCGTTTCCATCGTCATCTCAATCATCCTGCAGACCGGAGAACTCGCATCCATCGCGCTTATCGTCTGCTTAACCCTGTTCTACACGTTCGAAGGCGGCATGACGGCGGTCATTTGGACCGACGTGATACAGATGATTCTCTACATAGCCGGTGCGCTAATCAGTTTCTTTCTGATCCTGCATCTCATTCCGGGCGGTTGGGGCCACGTCGTTTCTCTGGCGGCGCCCGGGCACAAACTGCAAGTGTTCGACTTCCGATTCTCGTTTTCGGCGGCTTTCTTCAACCGGAACTACAGCTTTTGGGCCGGGCTAATAGGCGGCTGCTTTCTCACGATGGCAAGCCACGGAACCGAACAGTTGCTCGTACAGAGACTCCTCTCGGCTCGTAGTGAGCGCGATAGCAGACTCGCATTATTTACAAGCTGGGCCGTGGTCTTCTTTCAATTTGGTTTGTTTCTAATCATCGGCCTTCTGCTGTTCGTCTACTACAAAGACACCGGACGCGCCCCGCCTTCCATTCCCGAACGAACCTACCCCGAGTTCATTTGGAATCACCTGCCCATCGGCTTGGCGGGCCTGATTATCGCGGCTATCCTGGCTGCGGCGATGTCAAATCTAAGCGCCGCTTTGAATGCGCTTGCTTCGACCACCGTCATGGACTTCCTGAAGCCGCTTCGTCCGGGCCGCACCGAATCGCAATATCTGCGCTGGTCGCGCTATGCAACGGTCGTGTGGGGGATTGTCCTGTTCGTGGTTGGATTAGCGGCGCGGCATTGGGGACGAGTGCTCGAAGCGGGGCTCTCTATTGCCTCTGTCCTCTATGGCGCTCTGCTGGGCGTATTCCTGCTCGGGGTGCTCACGAAGCGTCCAGGTTCGGCCTCCGCGATCATCGGCATGAGCGCCGGCTTCCTGGCCACGCTGCTGCTTCGGAGCCATGTCGCCTATACCTGGTATGTGCTGATCGGTTCCGCCGCTACTTTCCTCGTAGGCTATCTTTCAAGTTTCTTCTTCAAACCACATGCAGCCGTCACAGCCAGCGCCTAATCCCGACCCCGTCCCAGCGCGTTCGGGCCCCAGTTTACGGCGCGCTCTCGGAATCTGGAGTGCTGTCTCCATCGTCATCGGTACCGTGATCGGCAGCGGCGTCTTCCTGGTTCCAACGAAGATGATCCAGTCGGTGGGCTCGGTCCGGAACCTTTTCATCGTTTGGATAGTCGCGGGTGTGCTCAGCCTGTTCGGCGCGTTAACGTATGCCGAACTGGCAGCGGCAATGCCGGAAGCGGGTGGCGAATATGTCTATCTGGGCGCCGCGTATGGGCCGTTCTGGGGTTATATCTACGGTTGGACACAATTCTGGGTAGCCAAAAGCGGATCGATCGCGACACTTGCGGCTGGCTTCTATACGTATTTGACGGTGTTTTATCCCGCGCTGGGGCACCCGGTACTGGTCACTCCGTGGCACATCGGACCGGCCGGTAGCCTTCTCGAAATTCACTACGGACAACTGGTGGCAATTGCTGTGATTCTGATCCTGGCCGGAGTAAATTATGTCGGCGTTCAGGCGGGCGGGAAAGTGCAAGTCTCCGTGACGGCCCTCAAAATGGTGCTAATCGCGGCGGTCATCTGCGTCGGCATGTTTTCAGGCAAGGGCGATTTCTCTCATTTCGGCGGCACGGTTCCGGCACTTGGCGGAGTGGCGGGATTTTTCGCCGCTATGGTTAGCGCTCTTTGGGCCTATGACGGCTGGAACAACGTCAGCATGGTTTCTTCGGAGATCATCAATCCCCAGCGAAATTTACCGCGGTCTTTAATCCTCGGAACGATCGCCGTGATTGTGACCTATCTGCTGATCAACGTCTCTTATTTCTACGTGATGAGCCCGGCGGAAGTGGCGACGAGCCCCCGTCTGGCGGCGGACGTAATGGCAAAACTTTACGGGAGTCCGGCTGCCAAAGCAGTCACCGTCGCAGTGTTGATCTCCATTTTCGCTGCCCTGAACGGCTCCATTCTCTCCGGATCCCGGGTCCCTTACGCCATGGCGCGCGACGGCTTATTCTTCAAGAAAGCGGCTGTTGTCCACCCGAAGTACAGAACGCCCGGCAATTCAATTATTCTCCTCTGCCTTTGGTCGTGCGTGGTGGTTTTGAGCGGCTGGTTTGACGATCTCTACAATTTCGTTATCTTCGGAAGCTGGATTTTGTACTTATTAACCACCGTTTCGGTGTTTGTGCTCCGAAAGAAGCGACCCGCCATGGTAAGACCGTACCGGGTGATTGGTTACCCTGTCGTTCCAGTACTTTTTGTTGCTGTAGCTGCCGTACTTTTAATCAGCACTATGCAGACGCGCCCCCGTGAATCGCTGATGGGATTAGGCCTAATGGCTCTCGGCGTACCGTTCTACTTTTACTGGAAAAGACGAAACCTTTCCGCTTCCGAAAGAAATCGCGGGTAATTACATTTATTGACCGGAAATGTCCTGGTACTACTAGAACCACAAAACCTCACTTGTATTGAATCTCACGCTCAAATCGCATTAAACTTCCTGTTAATAAACAGCGTCACACAAATAACACCAGAACGTTTTGCAAAGCCGTCACTTTTGTGGATGGCAGGAGGACCTTATCTTGGATGTCGATAAAATGCTCGCCGAGTTGCGGCTCGAGCGGGAACAAATAGAAGAAGCCATTTTGACACTGGAGCGCCTTGCGCGGGGCCGTGGCCGCCGTCGTGGCCGTCCACCGACATGGTTGAAGGACGCCGCAGCCGCAGTATCAGCCGCCGGCGAGGAGGGTTCAACCGACGTCTCACCGGAGCCAAAGCGCCGCGGACGCCCTCCGGGGAGTAAAACCAAGCACAGTGCGGTCGCCGAGGCTTAATAGAGCAAGAACGGTCTCCTGCGTTCGGCAAAGGCCGCAGCTTCCCGCTGCGCAGCCAACCAGCCGACGCTAGCGTCTCTGTTCGCTTGGAGTTCTCTCACCAACTCGCGGCTGCCAATCAGGTTCCGGCACTTCTCGAAATCGAGGTGTCCTGGGAACAGATGGTTCAGCGCGGCCGCGAGTTCAATTCCGAAACGCGTACTGTCGAAAGCCTCCCGCTCCGTGATAACAAACCGCAATCCCTGCACTTCCTTCCCTTTAAAATTCGAGGAAGTGGGCTCGAACTCAGTCGGATACACTCGGATTCCTGGAATAAAGCGCGCATTCAAGTATTGCGACAGCGCCTTACTGTCGATCCAATCCGCCCCGATCTGTTCGAAGGGCGCGTCCGTGCCCCGGCCCACGGAATAATTTGTATTCGCTTCGAGCATCCCAATTCCGGGGTAGAGGAGCGCCGCGTTTACACTTCGAATATTCGGCGATGGATTTACCCACGTGAGCGCCGTCGCATCGAACCAGTCTCCGCGTTGCCAGTTACTCATCTGAATGACATGCAGGTCCGCGCCCCAGTGTTGCTCGCCGTTCGCCATCCTCGCGAGTTCTCCGAATGTCATGCCGTGACGTAGCGGAATGTCGTAGCATCCGATGAACGATTCCAGACCTTTGTCGAGAATCGGACCTTCCACGTGTGTCCCGGTGATCGGGTTGGGCCGGTCGAGCACGTAGAAAGGCTTTTTCGCCTTTGCCGATTCTTCGAGCGCGTACAGCAGCGTGCAGGAATAGGTGTAGAATCGCGCACCGACATCCTGAATGTCGAAAACAATAGCGTCGAAATTGCGCATCTGTTCGGCGGTAAGGCGGCGCCGCTTCGGCTGATATAGGCTCACGACCGGCAGCCCCGTTTTCTGGTCATGCGTGCTCGCGACATCAGAGTCCTGCGTTCCGTTAATTCCGTGCTCCGGCGAGAACAGGCCCGTTACGTGAACGCCCCCCGCTAACATTGCATCCACATTGCGCCGCCCCGCCCGATCAACGCCGGTCTGATTTGTGATCAGTCCGATGCGCTTGCCCTCAAGCTCCTTGAAGTTGGTCGCTTCCAGTACGTCGAGACCCGTGTTGGTAATCCCATTTCGGTCGATGACGCGATGGACGCCCGCTCCGGTAATCGTGTCGCGATAGCCCGTTAACGCGACAGTCTCTGGAACCGAAATACCGAACGAAGCCGCGACCGTCGTAGCGATACGCGAACGCAGAGAACTGAGCGATTTGATTCCGTTCGGATGAACCACGTTCGTCAGCAGAATCACGAAGGATTTGGTGGTTCGGTCCATCCACATCGAAGTCCCTGTATAACCCGTATGACCGAAAGAACCGATCGGGTAGAGTTCGCCGCGATTGCTCGAAAACGGCGAATCCATGTCCCACCCGAGCGCTCGGATGGTCGGCTGATCCGCCGGGCTGGCCGGTTCGGTGAACTTCTGCACCGTCATCGGCTCGAAAATGCGGGTACCGTTGTATTCACCCAAATTGAGCAACATGGCGGCATATCTCGAAAGATCGTCACCGGTCGTGAAAAGGCCTGCGTGCCCCGCAACGCCTCCCATATAGCGCGAAGTAGGATCGTGCACTGTGCCGCGAAATGGCATGCCGGTGTCTTTGTCGATTTCGGTAGGTGCAATGCGCGGCCGCAGTTCGGCTCCGGGTTGAAAAAGGCTGTCCTTCATTCCAAGCGGTCCGTAGATTTGTTCATGCGCGAACTCGGGCAGCGTTTCGCCTGAAACGCGCCGAACGATTTCACCCAGCAAGATGAAGTTGATGTCGCTATAGATGAACTTCGCGCCGGGCGGTGCGATCGGCTTCGTGACAAGTGCGCGTTGAATGCCCGTTTCGTAACCCGACCAGCGTGGAACCAGTTCCAGATCGGGCGGCATTCCCGAAAAATGTGTCATCAAGAGCCTGATCGTTATATCGCTCTTACCGCCCTGGAATTCAGGCAGATACTTCGTCACTGGATCGTCAATGCGGAGCTTTCCCTGCTCGAACAGCTTCATCAGACATGGCGTGGTTGCGGTCACCTTAGTAAGGGAGGCGGCGTCGAAAATGGTATCGAGCGTCATGGGCTCGCGATGCGGCACAATCGCCCGCGATCCATACGCCTTGCGATAGACCGCTTGTCCGTCGTGGCCGATGACCAGCACCGCGCCCGGAATCAGGCCCGTCCGCACCGCTTCGTCTACTAACGCATCTACTTGGGAAAACTGCGGCTGTGGGTGGGACTGGCGCGCGAAGGCGGTGGCGCTTGCCAGCAGACAAACAATAGCAAGAGATTCCATCGGCGGAAGTTTCAAATCAATTTTGCCGCGATGCGATCGAGCAATTTTGCCAATTCGACATCTTTGTCCGTGATGCCGCCCGAATCGTGTGTAGTCAAATCCACCGAAACGCGGTTGTAAACATTCAGCCATTCAGGATGATGATTCATCTTTTCAATCAGAATCGCCGCCGTGGTCATAAACCCGAAGGCGTGCGCGAAATCCGGGAACTTGAAATCGCGATGAAGCTTTGCTCCTTGAACTTCCCATCCGGGAACTTGCAGAGAGGCGAGTTCCGTATCCGTCAGCTTGTGTGCGGCCATGTGGTCATTGTAATGGTCAATGTAGTGTTCAATGTGGTGTTGGGCCGAGCCGACCAAACGTCCCGGCCCTCACTAACGAACTATTGGATCGGAGCGACCGGCTGAATGATCGACAAATCGATCGGTTGTCCGGCACTGGCATCGAAAGCCGCCACCGCCGTCTGAGTGGCTTTTATGACAATCTCGGCGAGAGTGGAATAAGGCTGAGTGCCGGGCACGGTGGCGGCGATGGACGCGGCGATCTCCAATTCCGTCAAGACATCGGAAATGGTGATCCGCGGAGCTGCCGCGGCGCGAACCCGTGCCGCTTTACCGCGCATCTTAATGACGGTTTGCGGGCTCACATGAATGCCAGCCTGCAGCGTATTTTCAAGCGAAACGACGCTGACCGTCAGGCCGCTTATCGTCAGAGCCGCTTGAGCCTGGTTGGTGGGGTCCGTGCGGAACACACCATAGGCGCCGTAAGCCATCGCATAAGAAGCGGCGGTCTGGTTGAAAGCAGTCGTGTACTGCGGATAGGTAGTTGACACTTTCGTGCGCAGGGATGACAATGCTGCGTGGGCGAGCGTCAATGAATCATATGACGCGCCGTCGAAGGCGTTGATCTGGTTAGGATGCTTCGGCTGGGGATTACAGCCGGTTGAAAGCATGACGGCGAAACCCATTAGGGTGGCCGCTGCGAGTTTAAGTGTATGCATAACTTCCGGTCACGAGGGTAAAGCGGGCCGCTCCGCGCCACCTGCCGGAAAGCGCGTAAGTAGTTGATTAACAGGATAAATGCCGATTCCGCCGGAGCTGTGAACGGAACTTCATGAGCAGCTGCGGAACGGGCGCGCGCCGTTATGCATCTAACAAATCGGAGAAGGGGCAAACAGATGTTTAAGAAATTGGGACTGTTTACGTTAGCTTTCGCTTCAACGCTGATCCTGATGGCGCCAGCGCAGGCGAATGCCGGTGGATTCGTCGGATTCGGTGTGACCGTCGCACCGCCCGTCTATGCTTATCCGGCTTCTCCTTACGCTTATTCAAATCCTTACTATTGCGATCCATACGTAGACGCCTACTGCGGCTACGCTCCCTATGCGTACGCTTCGCCTTATATTGGCTGGGGTGGCGGATACTGGGGCGGCGGTTGGGGACACCGTGGCTGGGATCGCGACTACAATCGTGGGTACGGTTATCGCGGTGGCTATGGGGACCGAGGTGGCTACGGTAACCGAGGTGGATATGGATATCGCGGCGGCTACGGTGCAGGTTACGGGCACGGCGGCTACAACGGTTACGGCCATGCCGGTTATGGCGGGTACGGCCGGGACAGTCGTGGCGGCGGATACAGCCGCAGTTACGGCCATCCCAGTTACGGTGGCGGGTATGGTCACAGCTTTTCAGGCGGCCATGGATATAGCGGCGGCGGTCACTTCAGCGGGGGCGGCGGACACTCGGGCGGTGGACACGGCGGCGGTCACCGGTAATCGCTTAAAAGGCGTCCGGCTCGTTTGGTGAACCGAGCCGGACGCCGGCTAATTTCATCCAACAGTATGCTGGACTTGCATGCCAACTGCGGCAATACTGCAGGTTTTCGAAAGCTGTCTGGTGGTTCTCACAGCTCTATTCCCTATCGTCAACCCGCTTGCCAATACACCGATTTTCCTGAGCCTCACCCCCGGCTACTCCAGCACCGCACGGGTAATCCTCTCGCGCAAGGTCGCGCTCAACAGCTTCTGGCTGCTCACGGTCTCCATGTTGACCGGCAGTCACATCCTGAATTTTTTCGGTATTTCAATTCCAGTTGTACAGGTGGGCGGCGGCTTGGTGGTTATCTCGACAGGCTGGACGTTGTTGCACCGCGAACCGGACCAGGCCAGAGCCAGCGCTGAAAGAAAAGTCAGCAGCCAGGATATTTCGAATCGCGCCTTTTATCCACTGACTCTTCCACTGACCGTAGGCCCCGGTTCCATTTCGGTCGCTATTACTTTAGGCGCGAACCAGGCGCCGCACAGAGGCAGCATCGTCCGGCTCATCGCGGCGATCATAGGGCCTGCGCTCGTTGCTCTAACGATATTCCTTTGTTATCGCTCCGCGGAACGCCTCGCCAAATTGCTGGGCGAAACCGCGATGAACGTCTTCGTCCGCCTCACTTCTTTCATCCTGCTCTGTATCGGCGTACAAATCCTCTGGAACGGAATCCGCGGCCTGATCCAACACGTTTAGGCACAAACCTGCATTTGAGAGTTAGAATGGAAATCGCTCGAATCGTCAAATGACAACTAGACCGCGCGGTCTCCGCTACTTCTGCCTGCTTACGGCTCTTACCGCAACTAGTTGCAGTACGACAACACCCCAGTCCGAACCCGCGCGTACGGCATCTCTTCCCGTCGAGTGGTCGCCGTCCTTGCACCTGGCCAATCTCTCGGACGTGCCTGGCCGGATGAACCTGCCCTTCGGCGATGTTTTCACTGGCACGGTCAACGGCAGGCGGGCTACCATCGCGAACTGCAGCGATTACCTTCGCCTCTCAAAACAAGGATTCAAGGACCCGAACGACCAGGAAGTCGGAGTCCTCCACAACGACGCCGCCGAGTGTGTCGCCCTAAGTCTTCTGGAAGCTGCCAAGCCAGCCCGTAAAACATACTTGGCGGATTTCAAGCTCACTCCGGCCTCCCTTACACTTCTGCCGCCAGAGCTTGCTCCAGCCGTGTCGGATACACAAGAGGCGGCGGCCAAGGCGGCCGACAGCGAAGGGAAATCGTGGAAGGATTATGTCCCCGAAGCGCAAGCCACGGCAGGCAAACGTGGATCGGAGATCGAAGTGAAGCAACCCGGCTGGCTGACTAAGGTCATGGAATATGGCCGCGCCGATTTCACAGGCGGGGGTAGCCAGCAATTACTCATCCGGGTCGATTACGCTTCCACCGAAGGGACGTATGGCGATTCCAAGATCTTCTTGCTCGGCCGCGGCACGGCCCAAGCACGCTTAAAATTGGGTCAGACTGTCCCCGTCCCTTAACAGCGCCAGAGCGCCTTGCCGAGCCGCGCGCGCAAGCAAGCGGTTTTCCCACCCGCATGGGATTTACTAGCCGATGATGGGCGTCGGCGCGGTCACGAATGGCTGCTCGTTAGCCGCGGCCAAAAATCGATTCTTCGTATCTTCGTTGCGCTGATCGCTCGGTCCCAAACGACGGCATTCCTTGGCACAAGTGGCCCAGTCCTTCTTCTTCGCCGATCCTACTAAGGCCGGAAAGGCCGTGAGCGAGCCCAGGTTGTAGATCATGTCCAACAACGCGAGCTGGGCTGCCGACGGAAATCTGTCCCATTCCGCAAATAGCTGGCGCGCCTGCCCCTCAAATTGATCAATATTTTTGGTCAGCTGGGCGTCGATATCGGGCTGTGACATCGTCATCGTTGTGAACGGCCTGTAGTAGTCCGCCAGATGGGGATACTGATTTCCCTTAATCGCGGCCCACTCTTTCTCGATCTCGTCAGGGGTCGCCCGTTGAGCTTCATTTATCGCCGGATTTATCGCCGGCTGATTTTTCCAGAAGGTGAAGAGCGCCGCATCCTGCGCCGTCCGCATTAGAAATCCCGCGCCCACCGTTACCAAACCGCGGGAATCGAGGTACATGTAAGGCACATTTCCTTCGTAGCCCTTCAGCATAGTCACTGCTCCCGGCAAGTCCTTCAATGTAACCTCTCCGTGGGAAGATTGTGCCAGAATTGTGGCCTTGCCCGCAATAGCTTCTTACGCGTGGCGACAGTTTGATACTGTAACCCTTTGCGGCCATGCGACTCTTTTCTATTGCACTCTCATTCGCGGCAGTTCCATTTTTAGCTATGTCCTCCTTCTCCGCCACTAAACATCTGGACCAGACGAAATACATCCTGTACGTAGGCGCATACGGTAAAGGCATTGACGCCTACCACTTCGATGCGGCAACCGGCCAGCTTCAGCACATTGGCCGTAGCGGCGAAGTCGTGAATCCCTCTTTCCTTGTTGCCGACAGCGATTTCCGCACGCTGTACGCAGTCAGCGAGGCCATGGGCGACGTGAACGGGGGAGTCGCGGCTTTCTCGATCAACCGTGAAAACGGATCTCTCCAGGCTTTGAACAGCGTCTCTTCGGGCGGTGTTGCGCCCTGCCATCTCGCTCTGGACCGGACGGGCAAGATGCTGATCGTCGCAAATTACACCTCCGGCGGCGTCTCGGCCTATCCAATTGAGCAGAATGGACGGCTGGGTGAAATGTCGGCGTTAATGACTGCGCACGGACACAGCGTGAATGCCCAACGGCAAGAAGGGCCGCACGCCCACGAAGTGGTGATCTCATCCGACAACGCCCGGGCGTATGTGCCGGATCTCGGCCTGGATGAAATCCGGCTCTATCGCCTTGATCCCTCGAAGGCCACGCTGACCCCGAACGATCCTCCCTTTGTAAAGCAAGACGCTGGCATGGGCCCGCGACATTTGGCCTTCTCTCCCGATGAAAACTTCGCTTATGTGGCGAACGAACTCAAATCCAAGGTCAGCGTCTTCAAGCACGACAAAGCGACCGGGAACATGACCAAGGTTCAAGACGTCTCGACCGTGGCCCCCGGCTACTCCGGCGAGAATGCTCCTGCCGAAATCCTGGTCGATAGCCGTGGAAAGTTCGTCTACGCGTCCAACCGGGGATCGGACAGCATCGCGGTTTTTGCTATCGATCCTAGCAACGGCACGCTCCGGCAAGTACAAGTGATCTCGTCCGAAGGTAAAATGCCTCGCGGTCTGGAGATCGATCCGACTGGCCACTTTGTTTTCGCCGGGAACCAAAAGACGGACAACTTCGTCGTCTATCATATCGACGAGAACACCGGCAAACTAACGCCCGGGCAAGTCATCCACACGCAATCCCCGGTCGCGTTCTTATTCGTTCCCGTGAAGTAGTGTCAGCCCGATGTGAGAAAACTCGCGCGCGGTCAACTACTCGGAACGTAATACGCGCATCGGATCGACACCTAGCGCTCGGCGAGCCGGCATGTAGGAAGCAAGCAGCGCGGTAAACAGGATAGTCCCGGATACCGCCGCGAAGGTGGCTGGATCGGCGGAACTGACCGAGAAAAGAAGACTTGCCATCAAATGCGTCAAACAGAAGGAAGCCGCGACGCCGATGAGAACTCCCGCAGCGGCGATCTTCGCTCCCTGCGCAATGACCATTCGCAACACATCACTGGACTGCGCGCCCAATGCTATCCGAATCCCGATCTCTTGCGTACGCTGCGCGACAGAGTATGAAATGACGCCATAAACGCCAATGCCCGCCAACACCAGTGCAAGCGCACTGAAACAGCCCAATACGACGAACGTAATACGTCGTGTCGAGACGGAATCGCGGACGTATTGTTCCATCGTCGCAATCGCAAAGACAGGCTGATCCTTGTCAATCGAAGCGACGGCGCTTCGAATCTCGGAGGTCAGGACGGATGGGTCGCCGGCTGATTTCACGAGCAGCGTCATGGAGCCGGTGACGGTCTGGTGGAACGGAACGTAGATCTCCAGACGAGAGGGATTCGCAAGCCCATACAATTTGGTTCCTCCGACCACCCCTACTACCGTGAGCCATTTCGGTGCCTTTTGGGAAGACGCACCGCCCATAAGGAAACGGCTGCCGATCGGGTCGCGTCCGGAAAAAAACTGCCTGGCTAAAAGTGAACTGATCATGGCCACGCGCGGACCATTCTCATTCTCCATGTCGGTGAATGTTCGGCCCCGCAGTAGCCGCACGCCAAGAGCGCCGACGTAGGCCGGACTTACAATGTGAACGTCCGGATGGGGAAAGCTTCCCGGCTTCGGAAGGGCCATGCCCTCGATTGTGATGTCAGTCCGCCAGTGTTGGCCCGTCAGCGGCACCCCTGTACCGAGCGCAGCTACCTGGACGCCAGGCAACTCGCGCACGCGGCTGAGTAGGCGATCCCAGAAATTCAGGATCGCAGGATTTTTGTCGTATTGAGAAGTTCCCAGATCGATCCGCATCGTAAGAACATGCGCGGTTCGAATCCCGGCATCCACGGATAATAGACGGAAGAGACTTTTCATCATCAGTCCCGCTCCAACCAGGAGAACGAGCGCCAGCGAAACCTCCGCGATGGCGAGAATCCCACGCCAGCGGCTCGGCGCGATACCTGCGCTTGTGGTCCTAGCCCCATCTTTCAGTTCCGATTGCACATCTGCCTTTGCGGACTGAAGCGCGGGTGTAACTCCAAAAATGAATGCGGATACGGCCACCACGCCAGCCGTGAAGAGAAGCGCCGGGGCGTTCAGATCCACGCTCGCGCCCGCTAGCATCGTGTGAGGAATCAGCCTGGTGAGACCACGAATCGCTGCGATTGCGAGTGCCAAACCGGCAACGCCTCCGAGCGATGTCAGGATGAGACTCTCCGCTAGCATTTGGGCGATGATGCGGCTCCGGCCGGCGCCGACAGCAATGCGCAACGCAATCTCCTTCCTGCGTCCGGCGCTACGCATCAGAAACAGATTTGCCACATTCGCGCACGCGATAAGAAGCACAAATGTGACGGCGGCAAAAAGAACAATAATTGCTGGACGTATATCGCTGACGAATACGTCTCGTATGGGCTGCAGCGCCACTCCGAACTGGTCGTTGGCGGCAGGATAGACCTTCGCCAAACGGGCGGCAATACCTTCCATTTCCCCCTCGCGCCTGCTGGAAACTGACGCGGGGGCGTAATCGTCCCAGCACCACCATGTTGCCGCGTTCAGCGCGTTCGTTCGATGACGAGTTGTTGTTAGCCCACACCCCAATCGGCTCCAGCAAGTCCGTTTTTTCCGTCCACCGGAAATCCGGGGGCAGGACGCCTATAATGCTAAAGCTGCGGCCATCGAGCGCTATGGTTCGCCCGATCACGTTGCGGTCACCCGCGAAGTGCGATTGCCAAAGCGGATAGCTCAATAGCGTCACAGCCGCCGCACCCGGTTTCTCCTCCGATGCGTCGAAATCGCGTCCCAGAAAAGGATGCATGCCCAGCATTGAAAAAAAATTTGTGGAAACGGCCTGTCCAGTTACATTTTCCGGCTGATTAATGCCAGAGAGGCTAAATCCGACGTTACTCACTGCCGCCATTTCCGAAAAGACGGCGTTCCGTGCTCGCCAATCCACGAAGTTAGGATAGGAAACGCTGACCATTCCTACTTTCGGTGTCGTTTCATTGAGGACGATCAAGCGCGAAGCGTCTTTATATGGCAGGGGACGGAGCAAGATTCCATAAAGAACTGAAAATATCGCCGTGTTTGCGCCAATGCCCAACGCAAGCGTAAGCAGTGCAACGGCCGTGAAACCCGGCGATTTACGCAGCACTCGGAATCCATAGCGAAGATCCTGCATGAATGTCTGCAGTAAGCGAACTCCCCAGGCATCGCGGCATTCTTCCTTCACCTGGTCGAGGCCGCCGAAGTTGATTCCTATTCGCCGCAGGGCTTCTACTTCCGTCAGACCTGACTTTATGTATTTTTCGAGTTGCCGCTCACGATGAAAGCGCAATTCATCCTCTAACTCCGCCTCCACAACATTCCGCCGGACCAGGGAGCGAATACGAAAGACAATATCGTTGAGCATGGCGCGATCCTAAACTGTCCCGAGCA